>NZ_JBHJUK010000054.1:13882-52680 GCF_042266225.1 Kitasatospora sp. NPDC056181 | reverse complement strand
AGGCCGACCAGCGGACCGCCGACCGCCTGCCCGACGGCCAGCGCCCCGGCGACCACCGAGCCGCGCCAGACGCTGCCGGTGTTCCGGGTGACCAGCAGCAGCGTGCCGATCGGGCACATC
Source organism: Kitasatospora sp. NPDC056181 (assembly GCF_042266225.1). Lineage (NCBI taxonomy): Bacteria > Bacillati > Actinomycetota > Actinomycetes > Kitasatosporales > Streptomycetaceae > Kitasatospora > Kitasatospora sp. NPDC056181. The sequence continues at coordinate 52,560 of NZ_JBHJUK010000054.1, read as the reverse complement.
GCGTTCGGCAGCCGGCCCAGCAGCGACCAGACCAGCACCCCACCACCCGTCAGCTGTGCCGCCGAACGGAACTTCGTGACCACGGACATCCTGCCGAACCCCCACACGGAGCCGGGGTGGGCGCCCGCCTCCCACCACCGGCCCGGCCTGGTGACTGCGGCCCGCGGGTGAGCTCCGACCGTACGGCCCGGATGATCCCCCGGGTAACCGTACGATCACCCAGCGCATTCGGGGCAAGGTGATCGACCGGCTTGGAGGACCGGCCAACGGGGCCGGTGGCCCGCCGCCGAAGGCTCGTCTCAACCGACGAGGTCCCTGCGGATCTGGTCCAGGACCAGGCCGGCCCCGGTGTAGCCGATGCCCAGCATCCAGAGGCCGTCGTCCACCGCGAAGACCCGCCCGCCGCGCACCGCGTCCAGGTTCTTCCAGAGCGGGCCCGCCATGATCTTCTTCTGGTCGGACCGGGCCGGGTCGCCGTAGACCGAGTAGAAGATGACGTCGGCGGCCGCCTGGTCGACCTGCTCCGGGCTGATCTCGATCGAGAAGCCGGCCTTGTCCTGGTTGGCGGGGCGGCCGAGGCCGAGGTCCTTGAAGACCGAGCCGGCGAAGGTGTCGTTCAGGTAGAGCCGGGTGGGCGCGCCCGCCAGGAAACGGGCCAGCTCCACCCGGGTGGCCGCCGCCTTCTGCGGCCCGCCGAGCGCGGCGACCAGCTCCGCGGCCCTGGCCCGGTACGCCGCCTCCGCCGCGGCGGCCTCGCTCTCGCGGCCGAGCGCCTCGGCGTGCAGCCGCACGTTCTCCTTCCAGGCCGGTCCGGTGGTCCTGGTCAGCACGGTCGGTGCGATCTTCGACAGCTCGTCGTACCGCTTGTCGTCCCGGACCTGGTTGCTCAGGATGAGGTCCGGCCTCAGCGCGGCCACGGCCTCCAGGTCGGGCTGGCCGATGGTGCCGACGGTCCTGGTCCCGGCCAGCCGCGCGGCCGGCAGGTACCCGGAGAGCGGCGCACCCTCGGCGACGACGGTGGCGCCGACCGGGGTGACGCCGAGGGTGACGGCCGAGTCCAGGGCGTCGGTGTCCAGCACGACGACGCGGGCGGCGCGGGCGGGCACGGTGCTCTCGCCGCGCGCGTGCCGGACGGTGCGGGTGCCGCCGTCCGCGCTCCCCGGGCCGCCCGCGCGGGCGGGCCCGTCGGAGCCGTTCGATCCGCAGGCGGCGAGCGCGAGGCCGGAGGCGAGGGCGAGGAGGCTGCGGCGGCGGAGGCCGTGGCGGGCGGGGTCGGGCGCCGGGTCGGGTTCGGGATCGGCGGGCAGAGCGGACGGCATCGGGGCGACTCCGTTGCGGAAGGCGGCGAGGCGCCCCGATCCCTGCCCGCCGACGGCCGCGGCCACGCCTCGGGCGCGGGGGCGTACGGGAGTGGCGGCGGGGCGGGCGCGCGCGGCGGCCGCCGGGGGTTCAGCCCTCCGCAGCGTCCCCCTCCTCCCGCTGCTCCAGCCGCTGCCGCAGCAGCTCGTCGTACTCGGCGTGCACCCGCCGGTCCATCGCCAGCGCGAACTGGGCGTCCGTGACGGTCCGGGCGAGCGGGCGCACCCGCAGGATCTGCTCGGTCAGGCGGGCCGCCTCGCCGGGCGGCAGCGGGGCGTCGGCGGCGAGCGCGCCGAGGATCCGGTCGCGGACCAGTGCGGTGAAGATCTCCGCGATCGCGTCCACGTGCTCCTGGGTGCGCCGGCTGGCCTCCAGGACGACCGCGAGCGGCACGCCCTCGGCGACCAGGGCCGTGGTCGCGTCCATCAGCCGGCGGCTGACGTGGGTGATCCCGTCCTCGTCCGGCGTGACGTAGCCCTGGGCGATCGACTCGGCCGTGGTCTCCTCGGTGAGCTGGTCGCCGAAGGTGGCCCGCAGTTCGGCCCAGTCCACGTGGACCGGCGTCTCGTCGGACCACGGCGCGATGATCGCGGCCTCCAGTCCGATCAGCTCGGCGACGTCCCGGCCGCTCTCTCCGGCTCCGATCAGCTCGGCGATGCCGCCCAGCGTGTGGCCGCGCTCCAGCAGTTCGGCGATCACCCGGAGGCGGGCCAGGTGCGCCTCGCCGTACCAGGCGATCCGGCCCTCCTTGCGCGGCGGCTGGAGCAGCTTGCGCTCGCGGTAGAAACGCAGGGTGCGGGTGGTGATGCCGGCCGCCTCGGCCAGCTCCTCCACCCGGTACTCGCGCTTCCCGTCGCCCGTAGCTGCTCTGACCCTGTCCACGGCGCTCAGCATAGGACCGCCGATCGTGGAAGTGGGGCGGCCGGACTCCTTCCCTCCGCTGTCGGCACGGGCTAACCTGCCAATCGTGCCAGTGATTGCTGGCATGGTTATGGCGACGGTGTCACGGCACCATGAAGGCGGCACGTCGCAGCGAGTGCGCACCTCAGGCCCCCACCCTCAGGAGGACGCCGAATGGCATCCACGAGCAAGCGCCCCAGCCCCGGCGCGCCCGGCCGGGACTCCCGGGCCGAGGCCGCCCGGCCCGTCCCGCACGTCCGGGTGGCGGTCATCGGCTCCGGCTTCGGCGGCCTCGGCGCCGGCGTCCGGCTGCGCCGGGCCGGCATCACCGACTTCGTGATCCTGGAGCGCGCCGACTCGGTCGGCGGCACCTGGCGGGACAACAGCTACCCCGGCTGCGCCTGCGACGTCCCCTCCCACCTGTACTCCTTCTCCTTCGCGCCCAACCCCGACTGGCCGCGCAGCTTCTCCGGCCAGCCCGACATCCGCGCCTACCTGGAGAAGGTCGCCGACGTCTTCGGCCTCCGTCCGCACCTGCGCTTCCACACCGAGGTCACCGAGGCGCGCTGGGAGGCGGAGCACACCCGCTGGCGGGTCACCACCACGGCCGGCGAGTGGACCGCCGACGCCGTGGTCTCCGCCGCCGGCCCGCTCGCAGACCCGCAGATCCCGGACCTGCCGGGCCTGGACGCCTTCCCCGGCAAGGTGTTCCACTCCTCCCGCTGGGACCACGACTACGACCTCGCCGGCCGGCGGATCGCCATGGTCGGCACCGGCGCCTCCGCCGCCCAGATCATCCCCGAGATCCAGCCGAAGGCCGGCCGGCTGACGGTGTTCCAGCGCACGCCGGCCTGGGTGCTGCCCCGCCGCGACCGCGAGATCACCGAGATCGAGAAGTGGCTGCACGGCCGGCTGCCCGTCACCGCCAAGCTCCGCCGCGGCGCCCTGTTCGCCCTCCGCGAGCTCCAGGTGGACGCCTTCGTCCGCCGCCCCGGCCTGCTGAAGGTGGTCCAGCAGCTCGCCGAACGGCACATCGCCCAGGGCGTCGCCGACCCGGCGCTGCGCGCCAAGCTCACCCCGGACTACCGGATCGGCTGCAAGCGCATCCTGCTCAGCAACACGTACTACCCGGCGCTCGCCGCCGCCAACACCGAAGTGGTGGCCTCCGGCCTGCGCGAGGTGCGCGGCTCCACCCTCGTCGCGGCCGACGGCAGCGAGCACGAGGTGGACGCGATCGTCTTCGGCACCGGCTTCCACGTCACCGACATGCCCATCGGCGCCCGGGTGTTCGGCGTCGACGGCACGAGCCTGGCGGAGCACTGGAAGGACGGCATGGAGGCGCTGCGCGGCTCCACCGTCCGCGGATTCCCCAACCTCTTCTTCGTCATCGGCCCCAACACCGGTCTGGGCAACAGCTCGATGATCCTGATGATCGAGTCCCAGCTGAACTACCTGGTCGACGCGCTCACCACGCTCGGCTCGATCGGCGCCACCGCGATGCAGCCCACCGAACGGGCCCAGCGGCACTGGAACCTCGAACTCCAGCACCGGATGGACCGCACCGTCTGGACCACCGGCGGCTGCCGCAGCTGGTACCTCGACCCGAGCGGGAAGAACACCGTGCTCTGGCCCGGATCGACCACCGCCTTCCGCCGCGCCACCCGCAAGGTCGACCTCGGCGAGTACGAGCTGATCATGCGCACCACTCCGGCGCCGCGCCCGGCCGAGACCGAGGAGGCCCTGGCGTGAGCCCCGCGATCCCCGCCGACCACGTACCGCCCGCCCCCGTCGAGGAGTTGGACGTCCGCTCGGCCGACGGCATCCGCCTGCACGTCGAGATCCACGGGCAGCCGGCCGCCCCGACCGTCCTGCTCGCCCACGGCTGGACCTGCTCGACGGCCTTCTGGGCACCGGTGATCCGACGGCTCGCCGACCGCTACCGGGTGGTGGCGTACGACCAGCGCGGCCACGGCCGCAGCGAGCTCCCGCCCAGCCGGCTGCGCTACTCCACCCGCGCGCTCGCCGAGGACCTCTCCGCGGTGCTCACCCGGACGGTCCCCGAGGGGGAGCGCGCCGTCCTCGTCGGCCACAGCATGGGCGGCATGACGATCATGGCCGCCGGCGGGCGTCCCGAGGTCGCCGGGCGGACCGCCGCCGCGGTGCTGGTCTCCACCGGCCCGTCCGACCTGGTCGCCGAACTGCGGGTGCTGCCCGACGCGGTCCGCGCGCCGCGGCTGCGCCGTCTCCTGCACCGCCGGCTGCTCCGCTCCCGCCTGCCGCTGGGACCGGTCGGACCGGTCAGCCGCGCCGCGCTCAAGTACGCGACGATGGGCCCGGGTTCGCCCGCCGACCAGGTCGAGGCGACGGCCCGGATCGTGCACGCCTGCCCGACCGCGGTCCGGGCCTCGTGGGCGGGCGTGCTGGACGTGCTCGACGTCCGGGCCGGGCTGGCGAGGCTCGCCGCGCCGACCGCCGTCGTGGTCGGCACCGACGACCGCATGACCCCGCCGGTGCACTCCCACCGGATGGTCGCCGCGCTGTCCGACCCGCAGGGCCTGCTCCTGCTGCCCGGCGTCGGCCACATGGCACCACTGGAGCGGCCCGTCGAGGTCGCCGCCGAGATCGACCGGATGGCCGCCGCCCACCTGGCGGCGACCCGACTCCCCAGCCAGCAGAGGAGCCTGACCGCATGAGTGCCGTTCCGCCGCTGTCCGCTCAGGTCGTCGTCGTCACGGGTGCCGCGCGCGGCGTCGGCGCCGCCCTCGCCCGCAAGCTCACCGCCCAGGGTGCCAAGGTCGCGCTGCTCGGCCTGGAGCCGGCCGAGCTCAAGGCCGTCGCCGCGCTCTGCGGCCCGTCCGCCACCGCCTGGGAGGCCGACGTCACCGACGTCGAGGCGCTCACCGAGACCGCCCGGCTGATCAAGGAGCACTACGGCCGGATCGACGCCGTCGTCGCCAACGCCGGCATCGCCATCGGCGGCCCGCTGCTGGACAGCGACCACAAGGCGTTCAGCCGGGTGATCGAGGTCAACCTGCTCGGCAGCGTCGCCACAGCCCGCGCCTTCCTCCCGGCCCTCGCCGAGAGCCGCGGCTACCTGCTCCAGATCGCCTCGCTGGCCGCGCTCACCCCCGCCCCGCTGATGAGCGCGTACTGCGCGAGCAAGTCCGGCGTCGAGGCCTTCGCGCACTCGATCCGCGCCGAGGTCGCCCATCAGGGCGTCAAGGTCGGTGTCGGCTACCTGAGCTGGACCGACACCGACATGGTGCGCGGCGCCGACCAGGACGCGGTGCTCAGGCAGATGCGCTCCCGGCTGCCCTGGCCCGCCAACAAGACCTACCCGCTCGGCCCGGCCGTGGACCGCCTGGTCGCCGGCATCGCCCGCCGCTCCGCCCACGTCTACGCCCAGGCCTGGCTGCGCGGCATGCAGCCGGTCCGGGCGATCCTGCCCCTGGTGATCGCCGCCGTCGGCTCCCGCGACGTCGCCAGGCTCGCCCCGCAGCTGGCCGCCACCGCCGCCACCCGCCTGCGCCCCGTCGGCGCCGGCGGAGCGGCCGACAGCGCCGCCCGCTCGGCGAAGCAGTGAGCGGCGGCCCCTGAACCGGGGCCGGGCGGCGGTCCCGTCGGCCGTCAACCCCGCTCGTGCGAGAGCCTCTTCAGCACCTCGTACCCGCCCTGGACGAACCGGCCGTCCAGGGCGGGGCCACAGTTGGCGAGGGCGGCGACCGCCGTGGCGGACCGGGGGCAGAAGCCGACGAAGGCGGTGAAGCCGCGGGTGGCGCCGGAGTGGAAGTAGAGGTCGCGGCCCTCGATCCGGCGGTGGTTCCAGACCAGGGCCAGCTGGTCGGCCGAGCGGGGCAGGCGCAGCCGGGGGCGCTGGACGTCGCGCAGGGCGGCGCCCAACTCGCACCCGCCCGGCGAGAGGTGGGCCCGGAGATAGCGCAGCAGGTCGGCGCCGCCCGCCCGGACGGCGCCGGCGCCCGGCAGGCCGGGGATGTGCCAGGGTGGCAGCGGGCGGCCACGGCGGTGGCCGGTGGCCCGGCCCGGGGTGTCGCGGCCGGTGGTGGCGGAGCGCAGTCCGAGCGGGCGGCAGACGCGGTCGGCGAGCAGTTCGGCGTAGGTGCCGGCGCCGGTTTCGGCGAGCAGCCGGCCGAGCAGCCCGACGCCGTAGTTGGAGTAGGCGAAGTAGCTGCCGGGCCGGTGGTGAACGGTGGTTCTGGTCAGTCCCGACCTCAACTGCTCGTCCCCGAAGGCGGCGTAGGGGTTGCTGAAGAAGGCGGGGAGGGCGCCGGCCAGCAACCCGGGCGGCAGCCGGGGGAGCCCCGAGGTGTGGGTGGCCAGGTGCAGCAGCCGGATCGGCGCGCCGGAGCGGACGGCGGCGGGCCGCCAGTGACGGGGGAGGTGGCGCTCCACCGGGTCGTCCAGCGCGAGTTCGCCGCGCGCGGCCATGGTCGCGAGCAGCAGGGCGGTGAACGTCTTGGTGACGGAGCCGAGTTCGAAGACGGTCTCCGGAGTGCAGGGCGCGGCGGTGTCCCGGCCGAGCCGCCCGTGGCAGTGGACGGCCTGCCGGTCGCCGGCCACCACCGCCAGGGTGACGGCGGTCGCGTACGGCGCGGCGGCCCGGACGATCCCGTCCAACTCCGCCTCGCCGGGCGGCCGTTCCACCTAGGCCGCCACGGACGCGCCGCCGAGTGCGCGGGCGAGGGTGGTGGTGGCGGCCACCACGGTGACGACGGCGGTGTGACCGTGGTCGGTGAGCAGCTGCTCGGGGTCGTCGGTGATCGGGTCGGTGTCGCGCGGCACCAGGCCGTCCGCCCGCTGGGCGGCGGCCAGCGCCTGCCACCCGGACGCGCCGGTGTCGGGCTCGCCGATGCAGGCGGCGACGACGAGCAGTTCGCCGACCAGGTCCCACTGGCCGATCTCCTGCCAGATGTCCAGCCAGGCGGGCAGCCAGTCGCCCAGGTAGTCGCGCATCGGGGCGGGCAGGCCGTCGGGCCGGGCGCCCCAGTCCGTGAGGTGGAAGACCGTGTGGGTGACGTCGTAGGCGGTGAGCCAGTCGATCATCCAGGGTTCCGGCGTGGCGCCCAGCCAGGTGGCGGAGGCCAGGGCGGACCAGTCCGGCTGCCGGGCCAGCCCGACCACCCGGCGCGCGTTGGCCACCGCGAGGCGGCGGTTGGGCAGGAGCTCCATGGCCTGGACGGCGCGGAGCCCGGCCAGCGACTCCAGCAGCCCTTCGAGGACGCGGTGGCGGTAGCCGGCCCGGGCGAAGTGGACGTAGACCTCCAGCGGGTCGGTCATCAGCGGGTAGCGCAACTGCCGTTCGTAGAGCAGGTCCCCCTCGCGCAGCTCCGCCCAGCAGAGGTCGAGGACGCGGCGGGCGATCCGGCTGTCCTCCGCGCCGCCGACCCCCTCGCGCAGCAGCAGTCCGGTCGCCAACGCGGCCTCGCCGAGCGGCTTGTAGACGTTGTTGGGGTCGGCCAGGTCGATGGTGGCGTCCTCGGGGAAGCGGCCGAGGCCGTTCTCGTAGCAGCCGTGCAGCCAGCGCAGGGCGCCGGAGGAGACCTGTTGCGCGGTGCGCAGGACGGCGGGTGCGGTCATGCCGGCACTCCTTTCAGCATGCGCTCGGCGATGGCGACCTCGAGTGCGGAGCGGGCACTGCCGTCGCCGGCCGCCCGGATCCGGTCGAGGACCGGGGCGAGGTCGAGCCGGGCCGGGACGCCGTCCGCCCCGGTCCGGGCCAGCCAGCGGGCGAGGCGGGCTGCGGTCCGGTGGTCGCGACGCAGCATCGACCGGACGGCTCCGCGGGCCAGGGCCAGGTCGTTGCGGCGCGCCAGTTCGTGGACCGGGCCGTCCAGTCCGGGCAGCGCGAGCGAGGAGAGCTGGGCCATCATCACCGACCAGCGGGGCCAGCCGAGTTCTCCGGGCCCCGGGACGGCGCCGGGTACGTGCTCGGCGGTCACGGCGGCGGACGGTGTGGTCGGCGCTCCGGCCCGGGTGAGCAGCTGGGCGGTGGCCCGGTCGCGCCAGGCGGTGACGAGCGCGGCCTCGGGCCGGGTGCCGGCGGCGGCGGTGGCAGCGGTGGCCGTGGTGCCGGTGGAGGGGAACATGTCGAGGGCCTGCGCCACCACGAGGGCGGTCGCCGCGTCAGGGGCCCGGCCGTCGAGCAGCCCGGGGGCGAAGGCGTCCGGCCCGAGGATCCGGACGGCCGCCAACTCCGCCCTGGTCGGCGAGGGTTCACCGGTCAGGGCCGGTTCCCGGGGGTCGCCGGTCAGGGCCGGTTCCCCGGTCGGCCCCGGTCCACCGGGAAGGGCCGCACCGGAGGGCGGTGCGCTGCCGTCGGGCCGGGCGGGCGCGGCCGGGCCCCCGCCGCCCCGGAGGGCGTCGAGGACCCGGCCCGCCACTCGCTCGACGGCCGCGGCGTACTCGTCACGGAGGGAGGTGTCGGCGAACGGCATGAGGATTGACTTCTCCTGTTCTGGAGACCGGTGCGTCCGGTGGCCTACCGGGTCTTCTCCTTGGGCTGCTTCGGCGACAGCAGCAGGAGGGCGAGCAGCACGCCGGCGGCTTCGGGGCAGTACGTGGGCGCGTCGCTGACGGCAGCCTCGTCCTCCGTCATCAGCGTGCCGAGCGCGTCGGCCTCGGCCGGCGTGGCAAGCGGGGCCCTCGTGGTGCGCGTGGTCTGAGCAAGCATCAGGTGCCTCCTCATCGAAGATGTCATCGCCTGGCCCGGCGATGCCCCTCTACCGACGATACGGGTGCGAACCGTCTGATGCCACCCCGGTACGCTGCGTGACCGGCGACGAAGTCCGTTGCCCGGTGCGGGAGGTCGGCGCAGGGGCGGAGCCCGGCGCGCGGCCGGCCGGACCGGGGCGCGTCGCGGATTGCGGTACCCGTCGCCGGGCGTAGTCGGTACGGTCAGGGGCATGACCACTGCCTTGATCACCGGCGCGACCGCCGGCATCGGAGCCGCGTTCGCCCGCCGGCTCGCCCGGAGCGGCTACCAGCTCGTCCTGGTGGCCCGAGACACCGAGCGGCTGGAGCGTTCCGCCGCCGACCTGCAAGCGAAGTACGGCGTCGACACCGAGGTGCTGACCGCCGACCTCGCCACCGAGGACGGCATCGCCGCCGTGGAGGCGCGGCTGGCCGACGGCGCCCGCCCGGTGGACCTGCTGGTGAACAACGCGGGCTTCGGCAACAAGGGCGCCTTCCTGACCGTCCCGCTCCAGGACGAGCTGGACATGCTGAAGGTGCACGTGGAGGCGATCCTCAGGCTCACCACCGCCGCCCTGCCGGGCATGCGCGAGCGGCGCCGCGGCGCGATCGTCAACGTGGCCTCGGTGGCGGCCTTCCTCCCGCGCGGCACGTACGGCGCGAGCAAGGCGTGGGTGGTGAGCTTCACCCAGGGCGTGCAGCGCGACCTCGGCGGTGCCGGGGTGCGGCTGATGGCGCTCAGCCCGGGCTTCACCCGGACCGAGTTCCACCAGCGGGCCGGCATGGGGACGGGCAACATCCCGTCCTGGGGCTGGCTGTCCGCCGAGCGGGTGGTCGACGAGGCGATGCGCGACCTGGCCCGCGGCCGCTCGTTGTCCGTCCCGGGCAAGCGTTACAAGATCGCGGTGGCGATCGCCCGCCTGCTGCCGTCCGGCAAGCTCGGCGGGCTGTCCTCGAAGGCGGCGCGCACCTACCGGACCAACTAGCGGGCCGCGGGGCCCGGGGGCGGGCGCGCGAGGCGGCCGCGGGGGCCGCGGGGGGTCGGGGCGGTCGGGGTCGGGGCCGGGGCGGAGGGCGGAGCCGGGGCTCCGCCCGGGAATAGAGCGAGCCTCACTATTAGCTTCGCTAACTATGAGCTATTCTCGCTATGCTGGCGGCCGCCCGACCGCCATGCCCGCCGTGCCCGCCGCGCGCCCGTGCGGCGTCGTGCCCGCCGCGCGTTCGCGCATCCGATCCAGGGAGGACCGCCCTTGAGGCCCGATGGCATCCGATGGACCCCGCCCGACCGGGCCGCGGACGAACCGCGCCCGCCGGCCCAGTGGCGCCGCATCCTCACGCTGTTCCGCCCGTACACGGGCCGGCTCGTCGTGGTCGGCCTGCTGGTGGCCGCCTCCGCCGTGGTGTCGGTGATATCGCCGTTCCTGCTCAGGGCCGTCCTGGACACCGCCATCCCGCAAGGCCGCACCGGTCTGCTGAGCCTGCTCGCGCTCGGCATGATCGCCGCCGCCGTGGTCAACAGCATCTTCAACGTCCTCCAGACGCTGATCTCCACCACCGTCGGCCAGCGCGTCATGCACGACCTGCGCACCGCCGTCTACGGACACCTCCAGCGGATGTCGCTGGCCTTCTTCACCCGGACCCGCACCGGCGAGGTGCAGTCCCGGATCGCCAACGACATCGGCGGCATGCAGTCCACCGTGACCTCCACCGCCACCTCGCTGGTCTCCAACTTCACGAGCGTGATCGCCTCCGTGGTCGCGATGGTGGCGCTGGACTGGCGGCTCACCGTGGTCTCGCTGCTGCTCCTGCCGCTGTTCGTCTGGATCAGCCGGCGGGTCGGCAACGAGCGCAAGAAGATCACCGCCGAGCGGCAGAAGCAGCTCGCCGCGATGAGCTCGGCGGTGCAGGAGTCGCTGTCGGTCAGCGGCATCCTGCTCGGCCGCACGATGGGCCGCTCCGACTCGCTGGCCAAGGAGTTCACCGGGCAGTCCGACGAGCTGGCCGAGCTGGAGGTGCGCGCCAGCATGGCGGGGCGCTGGCGGATGAACACCATCCAGATCGTGATGGCCGCGATGCCGGCGGTGATCTACTGGGCGGCCGGCCTGGCCGCGGCCGACGGCGCGCCGATCGTCTCCGTCGGCACCCTGGTCGCCTTCGTCTCGCTCCAGCAGGGGCTCTTCCGCCCGACCGTCAGCCTGCTCTCCACCGGCGTGCAGGTGCAGACCTCACTGGCGCTGTTCCACCGCATCTTCGAGTACCTCGACCTCCCGGTGGAGATCGCCGAGCCCGAGCAGCCCGTGGAGCTGGAGGGGCTCCGCGGCGAGGTCCGGTTCGAGGGCGTCGACTTCCGCTACGACCCGGAGCAGGAGCGGCCGACGCTGTCCGGGGTCGAGCTCAAGGTGCCGGCCGGCAGCTCACTCGCCGTGGTCGGCGAGACGGGCTCCGGCAAGACCACCCTCAGCTACCTCGTCCCGCGCCTCTACGACGTGACCGGCGGCCGGGTCACCATCGACGGCGTGGACGTCCGCGACCTCTCCTTCGACACGCTGTCCCGCGCGGTCGGCGTGGTCTCCCAGGAGACGTACCTCTTCCACGCCTCGGTCGCCGACAACCTGCGCTTCGCCAAGCCGGACGCCACCGACGCCGAACTGGTCGCCGCCGCCGGGGCCGCGCAGATCCACGACACCATCGCCGGCCTGCCCGACGGCTACGACACCCTGGTCGGCGAGCGCGGCTACCGCTTCTCGGGAGGGGAGAAGCAGCGCCTCGCGCTCGCCCGGACCATTCTGCGCAACCCGCCGGTGCTGATCCTGGACGAGGCCACCAGCGCGCTGGACAACCGCACCGAGCACGCCGTCCAGCAGGCCATCGACACCCTCGCGGCCGGCCGGACTACCATCACCATCGCGCACCGGCTCTCCACCGTCCGGGCCGCGGACCAGATCGTCGTGCTGGACCGCGGGGAGGTGGCCGAGCTGGGCACCCACGACCAACTGGTCGAGGCGGACGGCCGCTACGCCGCGCTGCTGCGCCGCGAGGCACCGGTGGCCGCGGCGCCGGGGCGCGCGTAACGGCCGCTGCGTTGCCGGGGCGGCGTGCTGTCCGTCCTGCGGGCCGTCGGTCCCGCGTGCTGTCGGCCCGGTGTGCTGTGGGCACCCGGGACCGGCGGGCGTCGGGGCCCTCAGGCCGCCTTGGGGATCTCGTTGTAGGTCTCCGCGACCTCCTGGCCGGAGAGCTCCTGGATCGCCCGCATCACCTCGTCGGTGACCTGGCGGCGGGCCTTGAGCGAACGGGCCTGGCCGTGCAGCTCGTCGAAGTGCAGGGGCTCGCCGAAGCGGACCGTCACCTTGCGGATGCGGGGGACGCGCTTGCCGACCGGCAGGATCTGCTCCGGTCCCTCCAGTGCCACCGGCACCACCGGGACACCGGCGGTGAGCGCCAGCCAGGCCACGCCGGTCTTGCCGCGGTAGAGGCGGCCGTCGAGCGAGCGGGTGCCCTCCGGGTAGATGCCGAAGGCCTTGCCGTCCTCCAGGATCTCCAGCGCCGACTCCAGCGAGGCCTGCGCCGAGCGGTAGGTGCCGCGCTCGACCGGCACCGCGCCGATCGCCTCGAAGAAGCCCCGGGACAGCGCGCCCTTCAGCCCGGGGCCGGTGAAGTACTCGGCCTTGGCCAGGAAGTGCACCCGGCGCGGGGCGGTCATCGGGATGACCACGCTGTCGATGAAGGAGAGGTGGTTGCTGGCCAGGATCACGCCGCCCTTGCGCGGCACGTTCTCCAGGCCCTCGATGGTGGGCCGCCAGATCCCCCGCGCGAGCGGTTTCAGCACCAGCTTGGTGACGAGATCGAGCATGGTCCCTCCCAGGACGAGCACGCCCGGGAGGAGCCCGGGCTTGAACATTCGACTACCGACGGTCCGTCCGTCCCCGGCAGGGCCGGGAATCAGACCCGCAGACTACGACACCCACCCCCGAGGCCGTCCACTCCCGGAGGCCGTGGCGCTCGCCACGGCCGGGTAGGGTACCGCCGTCGGAAAGAAAGACAGATCAGCAGGTCGTCGTGATCGGCGGATCAGCAGTTCAGCAGTTCATCAGTTCCCTCAGGAGGGGCCTACCCATGGCAGACGTCGACACCATCCGCGCGGCCTTCGACAAGTTCGACGTGAACGGCAACGGCCGGATCACCGCCGCCGAGTACGCCAAGGTCGCGCGTGAGCTCGGCGACCTCACCACGTCGATCTCGATGGCCGAGGCCATCATCAAGCAGATGGACACCAACCACGACGGCGAGCTGACCTTCGACGAGTTCCTGGCCGCGCGCCAGGGCTGAGTCGGCCGAGGCCGCGCGGGCGGGGCTCCGGGACTCCCGGGGCCCCGCCCTTCGCCTTACCGGGGCCCGGCGGGCCCGTGGCCCGGTGGCCCGGCGCGACGGCCCGGCCGGCCGGGCGGTGAAGGCCTCAGCCCCGGACCGGGAACACCCGGCGGACCACCCGCTCCGACGCCCCGCCGTCGTCCCACGGGCAGAACCGCTCGCGGAACCGCGCCCGCGCGTCCGGGTCCGGGTCGCCCGCCAGCAGCGCCTTCGCCAGCCCGTCGGGGTCCACCGTGACCGCGCCCGGCGGCTGCTCGAACAGGTCGAAGTAGACGCCGCGGTTCGTGCGGTACTCGTCCCAGTCCGGCGCGAAGATCACCACCGGCCGGTCCAGCACCGCGTAGTCGAACATCATCGACGAGTAGTCCGTGACCAGCACGTCCGCCGCCAGGTAGAGGTCCTCCACGGTCGGGTGGGCCGAGACGTCCACGATCTCCGCGGCCCCCGCGCCCGCCGTCAGGTCGCCCGGGCCGCCGGTGTGGAAGTAGTGGGTGCGGACCAGCAGCGTGAAGCCCGGCCCGAGCCGCCGTGCCAGCTCGCGGACGTCCAGCAGCGGCACGTACCCGCCCTTGGCCTCGCGGTGCGTCGGCGCGTACAGCACCGCCGTGCGGCCCGGGGCCAGGCCGAACCGCTCGCGCATCGCGGCCGTTTCGGCCGGGGTGGTGTTGGCCAGCCGGTCGTTGCGCGGGTAGCCGGAGTCCAGCATCTCGTACCGGCCGGGGAAGGCCCGGGCGAAGTGCTCGCTGGTGTGCGGGTTGGAGGAGACCAGGAAGTCCCAGCGGTCGACGGCCTCCTGCAAGCGGTCGAAGTCCATCCCGTCCGCCGCCACGGGGTGGTCCTTGAGGTCCATCCCCATCGCCTTCAGCGGCGTGCCGTGCTGCGTCTGGACGTGCACGGTGCCCGGCCGCTTCGCCATGGTCCGCGGGAAGTTGACGTTGTTGACGAAGTACTTGGCCGTCGCCATCGCCTTCAGGTACGCGGGTGTGTTGACGATCACGTACGGGACCCCGGCCGGCAGCGTGGCCGCCTGGGTGCTGTTCTCCACCACCCAGACGCCCCGCACGTCCGGGGCCAGCTCCTTCGCCTTCTCGTAGATCGCCGCCGGGCTGCACGCGTAACCCCGGTGCCAGTAGGCCGCGTAGACCGCCAGGTGCTCGTCCAGGGGCAGCCGGCGGAACGCGTTGTAGGCGGTGAAGCGCGCACCGCTGCGCACGCCCTTCCGGACCCCCTTCTTCACGGCCGGCGCGACCGCGCGCGCCCCGCGCTTGAGCTCGCGGGGCAGCCGTCCGCTGCGGCGCAGCTCCGCGTACGTGACCCGGGCACCCCGCGCGGCCAGCCGGTACTGCACGCCGCGCAGGCCGCCGGGGAAGCGGTAGCCGGCCGGGCGGTGGCGGGCGAAGTGCTCGGAGATCCGGCGGAAGAACTCCTTGCGCCGCTCCACGGGGACCAGCCCGGGGGTGTCGTAGACGGTGAGCGCCTGCTTGACGGTGCGGTCGAAGACGAGGGTGCGCAGCGAGTCCGGCACCGGGCGGCCGGGCCGGTCGGGGCGGTCGAGGAAGGCGAAGATCGCGTCGTACTGGGCGAAGGCGTCGGCGTGCTTGGGGGAGGCGGTGGAGGTGATCGCGCCCGCCCGGCCGCGCCGGTAGAAGTAGCAGGGGCGGTCGAGGTAGCGCAGCCGCCCGGCCGCGAGCAGGGCGGGATAGGTGACCGAGATGTCCTCGTAGTAGCCGCGCCCGAAGGAGACGCCGAGGCCGAGCAGGAACGCGCGGCGGAAGACCTTGTTCCAGACCGACATCACGGTCTGGAACAGCGCCGGGTGCTCGGCGAGGGTGGCGCCGTCGGTCAGCGGGGAGCCGGCCATCACGTGGCGCCAGGGGTTGGGCTCCGTCCCGCCGTCCGGGTAGACGTGGGTGAAGTCGGTGAGCAGCACGTCGGCCGGGGTCTCGCGCCGGCGCTCCTGGTCGAGCTCGTCGAGGAGGGCGGGGACGGTGCCCTCGGGCAGCCAGTCGTCGCTGTCGACGAACCAGACGTACTCGCCGCGCACCTCGGGCAGGGCCGCGGTACGGGCGCCGCCGAGGCCCTGGTTCTCGGTGAGTTGCAGCACGCGCAGCCGCGGGTCGCGGGCCGCGTACTCGTCCAGGATCGCGCCGCAGCGGTCGGGGGAGTGGTCGTCGACCGCGATCACCTCGAAGCGGGACTCCCCGGCGGGAGCGGCTTCCAGGATCGAGTCGAGGCAGCGGGGCAGGTAGCGCTCCACCCCGTGGACCGGGAGGACGATGCTGAGGAGGACTGGCACGCTGGCCGAGTCTACCGAGCGCGACCGGGGCGGGGGCCGGGCGGGGGCCGCTCGGGGCCGGGGCCCGGAGCCGCCGGTGCCGGGCCCCTCGCGGGGCGGCACCGGCAGCCTGGTGGCGGCCCGGCCGACCCTCTACGGCCGGCCGCCGGTCCGGGCACCTCCCGAGCCTGGCCACCGCAGCGTCGAGGCGGCCGGGCAGTGGCTCGGGGGAGCCGGAGATCTTCAGCAACCGGTGATCATCGATTCGATCGATGTTCACCAGTCGAACGCACAGGCGGCCGGGGAGTGGCCCTGTGCGGTCAAAGAAGATATTGCTTGGAGGTTTCGCCCGCGTCAATCCCTCGATTGCGTTCACTTTCTGAAGTGATTGTCCTAGAGATTTGTCGAGGTGTCGCTATGGAGAGCCGTGCCGCGGCGAAGGGCGGGCGTGAGGCGGGCGCGGAGTGCGGACGGTGACCGACGGTGACCCTGTGCGCCCGGCGCGTGCCACCCGGGCAGGGCGCCGGGTCAGTGCCTCCGTGGACCCGGTGACGTGCGGCCGGTCGTGCACCATCATTGATGCCTAGTCGTGACCGCTCGGGTGGCCCCTGGTGCGCCGTCAGTTGACGCCGCACGATACGGTGGCAGAACACCAGGACGGTTGCGCGAAGACCGTCTATCACGGATAGTCTTCGCCTCACGGCCCTGGCGCCTCGTAGGGGTGGGAATACTGATGGAACACATGCAAGTGCGGACTCGGCCTCGTGTGCCGGCGATCCAGTGCGGTGTCGGCGCGACCGGCCGTCGGATCGACCGTCACCTGGCTGTGCTCGGCGCGCCCGCACTCTCGGCGGTGGACACCGCCGAGGCGCTCGGGTTGATAAGGGAGCTGACGCCACGCGGCGCCGGCGCCCCCACGGCCCCGCGCCGCCACGTGCGGGTGAGGCTGCTGGCGCCGCTGCGCCGGCTGCGGCGGAGCCTGTTCGGGAGTCGCGGCTAGGGCGGTTGCCCCCCGCGCCGACCGGCATCCGGCCCGACGGACCTCAGGGACCGTCGGGTCTTTGGTGTGTCCGGACGCGGGGCGCGCCCGTTCGCACGGGCCGGGGGTGCTGGCACGGCACGGGCGCGGGCAGGGGCGGGCGTCCGGGTTCGCCGAGGTGCCGAACCTGTCAGCGTACGAGATTTTGCCTCCTTGGCAAGGAGAGTCGGCGAGGCGGACCGCCAGATCCCCTCGTGTGGGTGAGGATGACGCCATGGCGGACAACATCCACTCCACCCCCTTCCACACCACCACCCTTGAGATCACCACGGGCAGCCGCGAGGTCGCACTCGACATCACCGACCGCTGCGCCGAGTTCCTCAACGACCGGGCCGCCGGGCGCGACGGCCTGCTCAACGTCTTCGTGCCGCACGCCACGGCCGGCATCGCCGTCCTGGAGACCGGTTCCGGCAGCGACGAGGACCTCCTGACGACCCTGCGCGAGCTGCTGCCCGCCGACGACCGCTGGCGCCACCGGCACGGCAGCCCCGGCCACGGGCGTGACCACGTCGTCCCGGGCCTGGTCGCCCCGCACGCCACGCTGCCGGTGATCGGCGGCCAACTCGCCCTGGGCGTCTGGCAGTCGGTCGTCCTCGTCGACACCAACGGCGACAACCCGCACCGGACGGTCCGGCTGTCCTTCCTGGGGTGACGGGCTACCCGGCCGCCGCGGCCCCGCCGGGGTCGGCGGGTTCGGCCGGGGCGGCGTGGTCGTCGGCCGGGTGAACGGGTTCGGCGAGGCCGGTGGGGGCGGCTGGCCCGGCGGGGTGGACGGGTTCGGCCGGGGCGGCGGCGCGGACCGGTTCGGTCGGGTCGTCGGGCCCGATGGCGGCGGTGGCGACCGCGGCGAGGTAGCCCTCGATCGCCAGGTACTGGCAGAGCACCGCGACCGGACGGCCGAGCCGCGCGTACCAGGCGGCGAGCCGGGCGAACGCGGTCACCTCGAACCACACCTCGCCCGCCGCGTCCATGCTCACCAGGAACGCCTCCTCGCCGCACTCCGGATGCCCGGGCAACGTTCCGTAGGCGAAGCCGATCCGGTCCGGCTCGTCGACCGTCCACACCACCCGGCACGGGATCACCACGCGGGGCCACCGCAGTCGGGGCGGGCTCAGCCGCAGCAGGACGGTCGCGCCCTCCTCGGCCGGGGTGTACGGGTGGACGGCGAAGCCGGTGCCGAGCTGGCAGCCCCAGCCGAGCACGTACCGCCCGGCCCGTTCCAGTACGGCGCGTCCGTGACCGAGGTGGATGCGCCGCCGCAGCTGCGCGTACCCGGCCGGCAGCCGGGGCCCCAGGGTGGCGCCCACCTCGGGGTAGTTGGGCGAGGCGGCGCGGGCGGAGGCCAGGATCTGGGCGAGGTCAGCGGGCACGGGGCCACCGTACGGGAGGCGGGCCACCGGGATCGTGGCGGGTGCGGGTGCGGGTGCGGGTGCGGGTGCGGGTGCGGGTGCGGGTGCGGGTACGGCAGGGGCGGATCCGTGGCCGGGTGTCGTCGTGGCCGGGTCTCGTTGCACGCGGGAGTCGTGGTCGCCGGGTCCCGGGGTGGCCGCGGCCCGGCGCGAGTGGCTGCCGTCGCGATCGGGTGTCCGTGCGACCGAGTGTCCTTGCGAGCGGGCGGGGGAGCGGAGTAGGAAGGCGGCATGAGCAGCGAGGCAGCGGTGACGGCGGAAGTGGCGGCCAGCGGTACGGCGGCGGTCGGTGCGGCGGCGGGTCAGGACGGCCTGGTGTGCGCCCCGGCGCCGGCCGCGGCCGAGGCGGCACAGGCCGCGCTGGTGCACGACCCGGGGCTGTCCGGGCCGCGCGCCGACTGCGTGCTCTGCGGTGAGCCGACCGAGCTGCCCGCCGACCACCCGGGCACCACGCTCTGCCCGGTCTGCGCCTGGCAGCAGGCACAGCGCATCGCCTGCTCCGGCTGACCCCCGGCCGTTCCCGTCGGCCGTCCTCCGCGCGCGGGCCGCGCTACGTGTTCTCCCGGCCCGCCAGGGTGAGGGTCGAGCCGTGCCGGCCCTTGCTGACCAGCAGCTGGGCCGGAATCCGGGACTTCAGGTCGGCGACGTGGCTGACGATGCCGACCGCGCGGTCCCGCTCGCGGAGGCCGTCGAGGACGTCCATGACCTCCTCCAGTGCCTGTTCGTCCAGCGTGCCGAAGCCCTCGTCGATGAAGAGCGTGTCCAGCGGCATGCCGCCCGCCTCGTCCGTGACCACGTCGGCCAGGCCGAGGGCGAGGGCCAGTGAGGCGAAGAAGCTCTCGCCGCCGGAGAGCGTCGCGGTGTCCCGCTCGGTGCCGGTCCAGGCGTCCACCACCCGCAGCGCCAGGCCCGAGCGCTTGGTGCCGGCGCCCCGGTCGTCGCTGTGGACGAGTGTGTAGCGGCCGCCCGACATCCGCACCAGGCGGTCGCTGGCGGCCGCCGCCACCTGCTCCAGCCGGGCCGCCAGGACGTACGACTCCAGGCGCATCCGGAGCCGGTTCTCCGCCGAGGTGCCGGCGGCGAGGGTGGCGAGCCGGTTGATCCGGCCGAACCTGTCCAGGGCCGGCGCCAGCGAGGCGGCCAGCCCGGTCAGCTCCCGGCCGATCGTCGCGAGCGCCTCGCGTCGCTCGCGGGCCGCCTCCTGCGCGGCGTGCGCCCGGCGCAGCCGGTCGACGGCCGCCTGGAGCCGGGACCGCGCGCCGGGCACGTCCGCCGGCGGACAGGCCGCAGCCGCGGCGAGCTCCGGCTCCGTCAGCTGCTGCTGGACCGCGGCCAGCTCCGCCTGGTACCGCGCCAGCCGGGCCTCCAGCTGCTCGCGCCGCTCCCGTGGCAGCAGGACGGCCGCGGCCTCCTCCACGCCCGGGAACCCGGCCGCCTCGGCGGCCCGCGCCAGCTCTCCGGAGGCCTCCTCCAGCCGCTCGGCTGCCGCCCGGGCGGCCCGCGCCGCCTCCGCGGAAGCCGCCACGGCCTCGGTGAGGCGGGCCAGCTCCGAGGCCCGGCCGGCCACCGAGGGCGCGTCGCCCCGGGCCGCCTCGACCCGGCGGCCCAGCTCCTCCTGCTCGGTGCCGAGCGCCTCGGCCCGGGCGGTCAGTGCGGCCGTGCGCTCGCCGGCGTCGCGCAGCTCGGCGAGCCGGCGGTTCTGGTCGTCCGTCAGCCGCTCGATCTGGCGGGTGACCGGGCCCAGCCCCTCCGCAGCCCGCAGCGCCTCGCGGCGTTCCCGCTCGACCTCGGCGAGCGCCTCGGCGATGACCCCGGCACTCTCCGGCCCGGCCGCCCCCGCGGCGGACGCCTCGCGCACCTGCAGGCCGGCCAGCTCCCGCTCGGCGGCGTCGGCCGCCTGCTCGGCCACGGCCTGGGCGGCCCGGGCCCGGTCCTCGTCCGCCGCGCCGACCTGCCCGCCGGACGGCCGGGCCGGCTCCGGGTGCTCCGGTGAACCGCAGACCCGGCAGGCCTCGCCGGACCGCAGCTGCTCCGCCAGCTCGGCGGCCATGCCGGTGAGCCGGCGCTCGCGCACGTCCTGGCTGTGCTCGCGGGCGTCCAGGGCCTCGGCGCGCCGGGCGAGTGCGAGCGGCGCGGCGGCCCTGATCTCCTTGCGCAGCGCGTCCCGGCGGCGGGCCGCGGCCAGTCGCTGCGTCACCTCGTCGTGCCGGGCGTCCAGCTGTTCGACCCGGGTGCCCGCGGTCCGGGCGGCGGCCTGCACCTCCTGCAGCGCGGCGAGCCGCCCGTCGAACTCGGCCAGCCAGTCGGCCGCCTCCTCGGCGAGCTCCTCGGTCCTGCGCCGGTCCGCGTCCAGCGACGCCTGCTCCCGGCCGAGCGCGGCGCACCGGACCTCGTCGGCCTGGGCCGCCTCCAGCCGGACGACCTCGGCGCGCAGCCGTTGCTCGGCGGCGGCGAGCTCCTCGGCGCCGGCGCGGGCCAGCGCTGCGCCTTCGCCGCCGGGCGCACCGGCCAGCGCCTCCCGTCGGCGGTGCTCCTTCTCGACGGCCGCCCGGTGGGCCTCGGCGGCGGTCCGGCGCAGGTGCAGCACCGACTCCACCCCGACGGCCGCCTGGGCGTCGGCCAGCCGACGGCGGTCGCGCTCGACCTCCGGACCGGCCCCGGTGAGGCGGGCCGCCTCCTGCGCCGCCGCCTGGTGGCGCCGCTGCCGGCCGGCCAGCTCCTCGGCGTCGGCCCGGGCGCGCTGCGCCGCGCGGTGGCCGGCCTCGGCACCGTCGAGCGCGGCGTCGGCGACGGCCAGCTGCTCGGCGGCGCCGTTGCGCAGGATGGCGGCCCAGCCGAGCACGTCCGCGGTGAGGCCGGCGGCGGCGTGGGCCGGCTCGTCCTCGCCGGGCACCCAGGCCGCGGCCGGCTCGGCCTGCGGGCCGGCGGCCTGTTCGGCCTTGCTGCACAGGTCGCGCAGGCGCCGGCGCCCGGCCAGGACGGCGGCCTCCTGGGCCCGTCGCTGCTCGGCCAGCCAGGCCTCGACGTGCTGGAACCGCTCGGTGTCGAACAGCCGCCGGAGCAGCTTGCCGCGCTCCTCCGAGTCGGCCCTGAGGAAACGGGCGAAGTCGCCCTGCGGCAGCAGCACCACCTGGCAGAACTGGTCCCGGCTCATCCCGACCAGTCGGTGGATCTCCTCCCCGGCCTCCTGGTGGGACTTGCTGACGGCCCGCCAGCCGGGGGCGCCGTCACCGCCGTCGGAGCCGTCCGCGGACCACTCGCGCAGCAGGGTCTGGGCCCGCTCGACGGTCGTCCCCTTGCCGACCTTCTTCGGCCGCGGCTGCTCCGGGAGGCGGGTGATCTGGAGCCTGCGCCCGCCGAGCGTCAGCTCCAGCCGGACCTCGGTCAGCCGGCGCGGGTCGGCGTGGTCGCTGCGCAGCCGGTTGACCCGGCGCGTGCCGGGCACCTCGCCGTAGAGGGCGTAGCAGACGGCGTCCAGCACGCTGCTCTTGCCCGCGCCCGTGGCCCCGCGCAGCAGGAAGAGGCCGCCGGAGGCGAGCGCGTCGAAGTCCACCGTCTCGGTGCCGGCGAACGGGCCGAAGGCGGTGACGGTGAGTTTGTGCAGCCTCATCGGGGCAGTTCCGCCTTCCGGTCGCCGGTCTGCCGGACGGTCTCGAATCCCTCGCGGAGCCAGCCGAGCTCGTCCTGGTCCGGCTCCGCGCCGGGGCGGACGTGCCGCAGGAAGCCCTCGGCGACCTCCAGGTCGGCCCGCCCGCTCACCCGCGCCGCGTACGACCGGGCGGGGGCGGCCTCGCTCTCCTCGGGGTCGAACAGCAGCTGGAGGGTGTGCGGGAAGCGCCGGCGCAGCCGCTCCATCGGCTCGCCGGGGCGGCCCGGATCGGTCAGCGTCGCCTGCACCCAGGACTGCTCGTGCTCGGTGTACCGCTCGTCGGCGAGCAGCTCGTCGAGTCGGCCGCGCAGGCAGGCCAGCGGGCGCGGCTGCGGGCAGTCGACCCGCTCGGCGGCCACCGAGCCGTCCGCCGCCAGGTCGACCAGCCACATGGTCTTGCGCTGCCGGGCCTCGGAGAAGGAGTAGGCGAGCGGCGAGCCGCTGTAGCGCAGATGCGGGGCGAGCGTCTGGCAGCCGTGCAGGTGGCCGAGGGCGGCGTAGTGCACGCCGTCGAAGACGGACGCGGGCACCGAGGCGACGCCGCCGACCGCGATGTCCCGCTCGCTGTCGCTGGGCGCGCCACCGGTGACGAAGGCGTGTGCCAGCACCACCGCTCGGGTGCCCGCGGGGCGGGCCGCGAGGTCGGCCCGGACGGCGTCCATCGCCGCGCCGAGCACCGCCGCGTGGCCGCCGCGCTCCAGCCCGAACTGCCCGCGGACCAGCGTCGGCTCCAGGTAGGGCAGCCCGTAGACGGCGACCGGCCCGTGCTCGTCGGCCAGCAGGACGGGCTCCGCGCACTTGCCCGGGTCGGTCCGCAGGTGGACGCCGGCCTCGCCGATCAGGCCGGCCCCCACGCCCAGCCGGCGGGCCGAGTCGTGGTTGCCGCTGATGAACACCGTGGGCACGCCAAGGCCGGCCAGCCGGTGCAGCACGTCGTCGAACAGGGCGACCGCCTCCAGGCCCGGCAGTGCCCGGTCGTACACGTCGCCGGCGACCAGCACGGCGTCGACGCGCTCGGCCCGGACCACGGCGACGAGGTGGTCCAGGAAGGCGCGCTGGGCGTCGTGGAGGCTCTCCCGGTGGAAAGAGCGCCCGAGATGCCAGTCGGAGGTATGCAGCAGTCGCATGGTCCCCGACCCTAACGCCCGGCACTGACAACGCGGCCGGAACAGGGGACCCGGGGGTCCCGCGGAGGGGCTGCCGCCGGGCGGGGCGCCCTCCGCCGCCGGATCGTCGCTCCCGGTGCATTGTCAGTGACGCTGTGTATGGTCCGGATCGCCGGCGCCACTCCGGAGCGACCGGTGCGAACTCGTGGGAGGAACCATGTCCGAGCAGTCCCGGATCTTCGGCCTCGCCGGGCCCCTGGTGCGCCGGGCGCACCGGGCGCGCGTCCGTGCGTGGGCGGGTGTGGGTGTTGGTGCAGGCGCAGCGGGTGCGAGTACGGGCGGGGGCGGGCGGCCGGGGTCGTCCGGTCGGGTGTCCGGGCGGCGGCCGGGGCCGGGCGGGCCGTCCGGGGGCGGTCGCGCGGGTGGCCCGCCGGGTGGTCCGCCGTCGGGCGGGAGGACCGCCGGGAGGGGTGGCGCCCGGCCGCCGGGCGGCGGCATGCGAGGTGCGGGCGGAGCGGGTCCGGGCGGCCCCGGTGGCACCGGAGGTCCGGGTGGGCCCGGCGGCCGGGCACGGCAGCGGGGCCGGGCGCGCGGGGCTCCGCCGCCGCTGCCGGTGGCGGTCGCGCTGGCCGTCCGCCAGGCCGACTTCGCCGGCCTGGCCCGTCACGGCCTGTTCGGCGGCCTGGCCTTCCGGGAGTACTTGAGCCGGACGGAGTCCCAGCTCAGAGCCCTGTGCGGACAGGGGGTGGAGGTGCACCTGCGGGTGCTCGACCCCGCCGACTACGAGGACTACTGCGAGGCCCTCGGCTTCGACCCGGGTGGCGCGGCCGCCCGCGTCGCGTACGCGGCCGACCCGGAGCTGGCCGGCGAGCCCTTCGTCTACGCGGGGGAGCGGCTGGCCGGGCTGCTCCCGGCGCTGGCCGACGACCACCGGGCCAGGGTGCGGATCACCATCGCCTGCACCGCGCTGCTGGACGCCCTCGGCGAGGGTCCGACCGGGCAGCCCCGGATGGTCGCGGTCATGACGTACGTCACCTCGGTCTACCTGGCGGTGGCGGAGGGGGCCGGGGAGGGGCGCCACCTGCTGACCCTGCGGTGTCACGGGCCGGAGGACGGCGAGGAGCTCACCGCCGCCGCGGACGTCCGGGTCCGGGGCGGCCGCCTCCTCGACGCCGGCCGGGACACCGAGGCGCTCTGCGTCACCCTGGCGGCGGGCGTGGCCGCCGGCGGCGCGGGCGCGCTGCTGCTGCACGGCGATCCGGCGGCGCCGGGCGGGCAGGAGGTCCGGGGCTGGGCCCTGGAGGGCGGCCGGATGCGGCCGATGTCCGCCCAGGAGGTGTTCGACTCGCTCGCCGACGACGTCGGCCGGGGCCTGCCGTTCCCGCCGGGCGCCGTGCCGCTGCCGGGCTTCGCACTGCCGGGCCCTGGGCAGCCGGGGCCCGTGCCGCCGGGTGCGGCGCCGGGTGACGGGGCCGGCCCCGGCGGGGTGCGCGAGGACGGCGGTGAGCCCTTGGGGTGACCAGGGACTTAGGACCTCCGTGTCCACCAAGCGGCGCTGGGGACTGTTCATCGACCGCCTGTTCGGGGAAGATTTCGGGGAAGATCAACAGCAGGAGCCGGCGGTGCCCCACGCCGTCGTTCCGGCCGCTCCGCCCTGAACCGCGCACCGCAGGTCCTCCCCGCGCACCGCCGGTCCGGCGAGCCCGACACCGAAAGGGGGACGCATGAGCCGGATCGAGTACAGCGCGGAGATCGCCGAGCTGCTCGGCAAGGTGCGACGGCGTCCCACCGCGGGCTGGCCGTGGCGGCCCGGGGAGCAGGTGCCCGACGGACTGCCGGTGAAGCAGTCGTGGGGCTGGCTGTTCGCCCCCGACGGCCGGGTGCTGACCCTGGTCAACCCCAAGGACGGCATCGTCTCGCTCCCGGGCGGCTCGCTGGAGCCCGAGGACGAAGGCGAGCCGGGCTCCGCCCTGGCCCGGGAGGCGGCCGAGGAGGCCCAGGCGCTGATCGGCACGCCGTACTACCTCGGTTACCTCTACGACCGGGTCGGCTCGGCCAACGGCGGGCACGAGTGCGCGCGGGTCCGGATGGCCGCGGCGCTGCGGGCCGTCGGTCCGAGCGCGCCCGACCCGGCATCGGGCCGGCACTACCGGAGGCTGCTGGTCGCGCCCGGCCTCGCGGTCGAGCTGCTCGGCTGGGGCGCGCCCGGCCTGCGGCAGGCCCGGGCGGCGGTGTCGGCCGGCGTCCGGTGGCTCGGCGTGCCCGCGGCCGCCAACGAGGCGATCGAGGAGCTCCCTGCGGAGGGCTGCGAGGTCTTCCCCGGGGCGGTCCGCGGCAGCGCCGGCGCCGCTCACCCCGGCGGGGAGTGACGGGGAGCCGCGGAGGCGCACCCCCGGCGGGCTGCTCCACCACGTCGACCTCCGGACATGCGCCTCGTCGCCGCGCGGGCGCTGGGCGCCGTGCCGCTCGCGGGACGCCGCGCGTCGACACCGGGGCGGCCACACACGGGATGGCCGGTCAGGGATCCGGGCGGGAGGCTTCCATGCCGGCGCGCCCGTGAGGCCGGCCGGGCGGACCGCCCTGGGGTCGGCCGGCGCACCCGGGGGACGGGCCGGCGCACCCAGCGCCCCCGGGGGCCCAGTCGGCGGAGCTCCGGTGGGCCCGTTCTGCGTACCCGTGGATCCGACCGGAGCACCCGTGACCGCCGCCGGCGTGTCCGAGTGACCCTCCACAACGCTGCCGGGCGCTCCTCCGGACGAGTGAGTTGCGGCGGGGTGCCGCGGGCCTTGTCCAGGGCGCCTGGCCAGCGCACTTTCCTTTGACCGTAGCGCAGTTCACCTCGCGTCCGTCCGACCGACCGTCAATTGCCTTGGCATGACCACTTCCCGGGATACCTACTGCCTGGTATCAAATTCTGTGACTCACGTCACTCTCTGGAGGTGTCATGCTGCGCCCCACCCGCTCCATGTCAGTCGCCGCCTTCGCGGCACTCCTCGCCCTGACCACCCTCTTCGCCGCCTCGTCCGCCCACGCGGCCGGTGTCAACTACGCCGCCCTGGGGGACTCCTACGCCTCCGGCGTCGGTGCCGGCAGCTACACGAGCGAAAGCGGAAGCTGCAAGCGGAGCACCAACGCCTACCCCTACCTCTGGAAGAACGCGCACGCGCCGTCGTCCTTCTCCTTCGTCGCCTGTTCCGGTGCCAGAACCGGTGACGTCCTCAACAACCAGCTCTCGGTGCTGAACTCCGGCACCACGCTGGTCAGCATCAGCATCGGCGGCAACGACGCGGGCTTCGCCAGCACCATGCAGACCTGCGTGCTGGACACCGAGAGCGCCTGCCTCAACGCCGTCGCCACCGCGAAGAACTACGCCAACAACACCCTGCCCGGCCAGCTCGACCAGGTCTACGCGGCCATCCACGCCAAGGCCCCCAACGCCCGCGTGGTCGTGCTGGGTTACCCCCACCTCTACAAGATCGGCGGTAGCTGCATCTTCGGCATCGGCGACACCAAGCGCTCCGCCATCAACAGTGCGGCGGACGTCCTGGACGGCGTCATCGCCAAGCGTGCCGCCAACGCGGGCTTCGCCTTCGGTGACGTCCGCAGCATCTTCACCGAGCACGAGATCTGCGGTTCCAGCACCACCTGGCTGAACAGCACCACCCTGCCCGTCGACGAGAGCTACCACCCGAAGGCGGCCGGCCACTCGGGCGGCTACCTGCCGGTCTTCTCGGCCCAGGTGTAGCCGAACCCGGGCCTGGCGCCACCGGTTCGGTGGCGCCCGCCGGACCTGGTGAGGCCGCGCGGCTCCGGTCGCGTCCGCCGGTTCCGGTACGGCCTGCCGGTTCCGGTAGGGCCCGCCGGCCCCCACCCGTCCTCCGGGCGGGGGCCGGCGGCCACGGAGTACCACGGGACCGGCGCCCCACCCCCATCAGGGGCTCGGCCCCTCGGAGTTCCGGTCCCTCACCGCCCCGGTCCCTCAGGGCCTCGGCGGGAACGGGATGCCGGCGAGCACCGGCAGCAGCTCCCGTTCCTCGTGGTCCAGGTGCGCCTCCAGCTCGGCCGACAGCCGCGTCAGTTCGGCCCGGAACCGCTCCGGCTCGGCCACCCCTATCCCGGCCAGCAGCCCCACCAGCTCGTCCTTGATCCGGCCGACCGAGCGGTGTTCCTCGCCCAGGCGCACGAGCGTCTCCCGGAGCTGCGGATGGCTGCGCGCCAGCGCGGGGAAGATCGCCGCGTCCTCGCCGTTGTGATGGTGGGTCAGCCCCTCGCAGAGTGCGAGGCAGTGTTGGCGGATCTGCAGCCCGAGGCCCGGTGGCCGGCCCTCGCCCGCGGGCCCGGCCGCGAAGTGCGCCTCCGTCTCGGTCCGGACGTGCCGCAGTTGGGCGCGCAGCCAGGTGTGGACCTCCAGCAGCTTGTCCGCCAGGGTGGCCACCTCACGCGGCTGCGCCTCGGGCCGCTCCAGCACCACCACCGGCAGTACCCGTGCGGTGTGCGCCTGGTAGTCGCCGTACCCCGGCGCGACGCGCACCACCGCCTCGAACAGCCGGTTCCGCCGGGCGCCCTCGGCCGGCACCGCGACCGCCTCGAACACCTCCGACCCGAGCTCGATCCGCACCACCGGCCGGGCGAGCAGATTGCGGTACCACTGCGGGTGTTCCGGAGCGCCGGCCGCCGAGGCGACGACCAGCAGCAGCCCGTCCGCCCGTACGTATCCGAGCGGCACGGTGTGCTCCTGCCCGGACCGGGCGCCGACGGTGGTCAGCAGGAGCAGGTCGCCGCCTTCGAAGGGGCCGCCGACCCTTCCGGCGTTGGCGCGGAATTCCTCGATGATCGCTTGATTGAAAGACATGGGCATACGCCTGTGGGATCTCCGAACAAGGGGGAGCGAAGGCGACGGCGGCGCACCTGCGCACGGGCGCGGCAGAAGGGAGCCCGCGGGCGGGCGCCGTCGCAGCCGTTGACGTCAGATCAGGGGAGCGGAGTAAGAACTCATCGCGCATCGTCCCTCTGTGAAAGGTGCCCGCTCGGCTGTCGGCCGGCCCAGTTCTCTTTGGCCGACGCCACGCTGCACGCCTCACATTAGAGCCATCCGCCCGGCCGCCTGTCAACGAGCAAGATCGTCGGGCTGGGGGCCCGCGTCGCGAGAACCCGGGTGCCCGACCGGTGGTGGGTGGTGGACGATCCCGACATGGAGCGATTCGTCGATCTCGACCGGGCGGCCGGGGAGTTGGCCGTTCGGACCGGCCGGTGGCGCGCGGCCGGCCTTGTGGTCCGCCCGGTGACGTGGCGGGACGGGCGCGCGCGGTGGCCGCAGCCCTTGGCGACGGACCGCGCCCGGGTGGCCGATCCGGACTCGGTCGGTGTCCACCTCTCCGGACCGGCGGAGTCCGAGCTGCTGGTGGTCCTCTTCCGGGGCGGTTGGGCGGACGTGGACTTCCTGTCGGGCGACGAGGCCGGCCCGATCCCGGCGCAGGGCATCACCTCGGCCGCGGCCTTCGGCAGGCGGCTCGACGGGTGGGTGTACCGGGTCTTCGGCGTCCGACCGTAACCCGCCGCCGCCTCCGCTGCCGTCAGGAGCAGGAGCAGGAGTAGGAGCAGGGGCAAGGTCAAGGGCAAGGTCAAGGCACGTGCAGGGCCGGGCTCCGGGCGCCGGCCGTGGACCCGGCGCCCGGGGCAGGCTCGGGGCCGCCCTGCCGGTCCCCCCGGGATCGGCGGAGCGGCCCCGCGCCGGTCAGTGCAGGTAGGAGCTCAGACCGGCGGGCTTGAGGCCGGCCGCGTCGGCGGCGGCGAGGGCGCGCTGGAGGTCGCCAGCGAGGGTGTCGGTCCAGTGCATCAGCACGACGTCACCGGGCGACAGGGTGCCCTCGTGCCAGATGTTGGAGGCGCCCCAGCTGAAGTCGGCGTCCGCCGTGAGGACGGTGCGCATGCCGCAGTTGGCCGCCGCCTGGAGGGTGTCGGCGTTCCACGCGAAGTACGGCGGCCGGAAGACGGTCGGGGCGGTGCCGAAGATGCGGGTGAGCGAGTCCCGGGCGTCGCAGATCTCGACCTGCTGCTCGGCGGGCGAGAGCTTGGTCAGGTCGGTGTGGGAGACGCTGTGGTCCTGCACGGAGGAGCCGGGGACGGCCGTGACGCGCCGGAAGAAGTCGGGGTCGGTGGCGGCCGGCATCGGCAGCGGGAAGGCGGTGATCGGCAGCTTGTGGTCGGTGATGAACCTCTCCGCCTCGGGGGTGCGCTGCCAGCCGTCGTCCACGGTGAAGAAGACCACCTTGTCGGTGGTCGGCACCGAGCCGGAGCCGGTCGCGGGGGCCGGGGCCGGGCCGTCCACCCGGACGTCGTCGACGGCGAACGGGCCCTGCTGGTACCAGCCGTGGACGTAGAGCCGCACGGTGTGCGCGTCGGGACCGGTGGTGAAACGGGTGGTCAGCTGCTGCCAGCCGCCGTGGGTGGTCTCCGTCCAGGCGGGGGCGACGTCGCGGCCGGTGCCCGTGGCGCCCAGGTGGACGAACGCGCCGCGGACCCAGGCCGAGGCGGTGTACGTGGTGTTGGGCTGGACGGAGACGGTCTGGGTGCACTCGCCGTTGGAGTCGTCGCCGGCCGGGGTGACGGCGAGGGCGGAGCCGCCGGAGTGCGGGGCCGAGGTGGTGACGGCGGCCTCGGCCGGGCCGCCGGTGCAGCGCCAGCCGGGAACGCTGCCCCAGTCGGCCAAGGAGGAGGCGGGGATCTCGAAGCCGGGGTTGGTCGCCAGGTTGGCAGTGGTGCCGACGGGGGTCGCGGCCGTTGCCGTTGCCGCGGCCACGACCGGCTCGGCGGACGCCGGGGCGGCGAGGCCACAGACGGCGAGCGACGCGCAGGCGGCCAGCGCGGACAGGCGTGCGGACCGCCGTGGGAACGCGGACGGGCGGGAGGACATGGACACGTGAGGACTCCTGCGTGGGGCCGTGAGGCCGTGGGGGACCACGCCCGTGGGGAGGGCGCGTGGAGCGGGGTGGAGCGCTCCCCGAGGGGTGGGAGCCGTCGGCGTGCCGCACTCGGACCGTGGCAGAACAATGGACTGGACCACTCGGATCGTCAAGGGACCGGCGGGTGAACCGCGCGCCGCGCGCGCCGAAGCCGCAGCAGCCATCCACGGTGCAGCACAACGGACAAGACGCACCGTCAGGGTGCGTACAGCTCCTCGATGTCCTGCCCGTAGTACTCCGTGATCGCGGCGCGCCGAAGCTTCAGTGACGGCGTGAGCAGCCCCTGGTCCACGTCGAACTCCCGTGGCAGCAGCCGGAACGCGCGGATCGACTCGGCGCGGGAGACGGCGGTGTTGGCGGCGCCCACCGCCCGCTGGACCTCGGCGTGCAGCTCCTCGTCGGCGAGGGCCGCCCACGGGTCGAGCTGCTCGCGCCCGTGCGACTTCAGCCAGTGCGCGAGCGCGGCCGGGTCCAGCGTGATCAGCGCGGCCACGTACGGGCGGTCGTCGCCGACCACCAGGCACTGCGAGACCAGCGGATGGGCCTGGACCCGCTCCTCCAGGGAGCTCGGCGCGAGGTTCTTGCCGCTGCTGGTGACGATCAGGTCCTTCTTGCGGCCGGTGATGGTGAGGTAGCCGTCCTCGTCCAGGCTGCCGAGGTCGCCGGTGCCGAGCCAGCCGTCGTACAGCGCCTCGGCCGTGCACTGCGGGTGGTTGAGGTAGCCGTCGAAGACGCCGGGGCCGCGCACCCAGACCTCGCCGTCGTCGGCGATCGCCACGGTGGCGCCCGGTACGGGCCGGCCGACCGTGCCGAGCTTCTGCCGCCGCGCCGGGTTGGCGGTGACGGCGGCGGAGGTCTCGGTGAGGCCGTACCCCTCGTACAGGTCGAGGCCGATGCCGGTGAAGAAGAGGCCGAGCTCCCGGCCGAGCGAGGAGCCGCCGCACATCACGCCGCGCACCCGGCCGCCGAGCACCGCTCGCAGCCGCTGGTAGACGGTCCGCTCGTACGCCAGGTGGCGCAGCCTCAGCTTCGGGCCGGGCCCGGGCCCGTGGCCGAGTGCGCGCTGCTCGCGGGCGGCGGCCCACTCGACGGCCACCTGCCGGGCCTGCTCGAAGAGTTCGCCGCGCCCGGCCTCCTCGGCCGCCCGCCGGGCCCGCTGGAAGATCTTGTCGAAGACGTACGGGACGACGTGCAGGAAGGTCGGCCGGTAGGAGGCCAGGGCGGGCAGCAGCACCTCGGTGGCGACCTCGGGGATGTGCCCGATCCGGAAGCCGCCGCGGACCGCCGCGACCTGCACCATCCGGCCGTAGACGTGCGCCAGCGGAAGGAAGAGCAGGGTGGACGGCTGGGCGCCGCCGGTGTCGTGGAAGACGTCGCCCCAGCCGTCGAGCAGGGCGTCGGCCGCGGCGGCGAGGTTGGCGTGGGTGAGCAGGCAGCCCTTGGGCCGGCCGGTGGTGCCCGAGGTGTAGACGACGGTGGCGATGTTGCCCGGCGCGACGCCGAGCCGCTGGCGGTGGACGAGCGAGTCCGGCACCCCGCGGCCGTCCTCGGTGATCGCGGCGACGCAGCCGCGGTCCAGCTGCCAGATCCCGGTGAGGTCCGGCAGTGCGTCGCAGACCGCGCCGACCGTCATGGCGTGGTCCTCGTCCTCGACCAGGCAGGCCACCGCCTGGGTCTCGGCCAGGATCCAGCGCACCTGCTCGGGGGCCGCCGTCGGGTAGACCGGGACGGGGATGGCGCCGATCGACCAGAGCGCGTAGTCGAAGAGCGTCCACTCGTAGCGGGTGCGCGACATCAGGGCGACCCGGTCGCCGTAGCGGACGCCCCGGGTGAGCAGGCCCTTGGCCAGCGCCAGCACCTCGTCCCGGAAGGCGGCCGCGGTGACTCCCCGCCACTCCTGGTCGTCGCCGTCCCGGCGGGCCAGCTGGACCAGCCCCGGCGTGCGTTCCGCGGTGTCGTAGAGCGAGTCGGCCAGCCCGCCGCTGGCCGGTGGTCCGGCCGGCGCAGGGGTGGTGAACTCGCGCACATTGCCCCCGATCCCGTTGCGTCCCCTGCCTGCCGGGCCCGTGCGGGCCTTGCCGGGCCCGTACGGGCGTCCGGATCGGCGGTGCGCTGACCGGTCGGGCAGGTGGGAGCGAAACTATCGGATTGCACTGTCACTGCCCAGGGGTGTGACCGGGACGCGCCGAGATCGGCACCGGCCCGTTGGGAAAGTGCCGTGGCGGCCCGCGGCCGCGGCGGCGGGGGACGGACGCGGGAGAGGGCGAATCCGGGACGTCGGGGACGATCCGGACATGGCCGGGGTGAAGCGGAGCAGAGGACGGGTTCGACCCTCGAACGAGTGGTCAGGGCGTAGTAGGCTCTCGCAGACCTGCGGCCGGGACCTCCCGGCCAGGCCTGATCCGCCTGCCAACCATCCGTCCGACCTGCCTGTCCGACCCGTCCGCCCGCCCGCCGTCCGCCTGTCACAGCCGTCCCGTCGCGGCCGTCCCCGGCCGACCCCTCGATCCGCTCCCCGTCCGCGCCTGGCACTTCCCGACCGAGGACTCCATGCGTTTGCGCAGCAGCTCGATCCGCGCGAAGATCATCGCGCTGCTCCTGGTGCCCATCGTCGCGCTCACCGCCCTGTGGGCGTACGCGACGCTCGCCACCACCGGCGACGTCTGGAGCCGGCTGGAGGTCAGCAGTACGTACAAGGAGTTCGGGACCCCGGTCGACCAGTACGCCGCCGACCTGCAGAACGAGCGCCGCGCCGCCGTCCAGCGGCTGGCCGACCCGTCCTCGCGGGCCGCCCGGGACGCCTTCGAGCACGCCCAGGCCGCCACCGACCAGGGCCTCGCCGTGCTGCGGCAGAAGAAGGACAGCGGCGGAGGCCGGCTCGACACCGCGCAGCGCGGCCGTTACGTGCAGATCCTCGCCGCCGCCGACCAGCTCGCCCCGCTGCGCGGGCAGATCAACCGCTCGGCGCTCAACTGGGAGTTCGCGCTCGGCCAGTACAGCGACCTGATCAAGCCCACCTTCGGCTTCCGGTCCGCGTTCGTCGCCCGCCAGAGCGGCCAACTCCCGCGACAGGGAACGATCCTGATCGAGCTGGCGCGCGCCCGCGAGTACCTCGCGCAGGAGGACGCGGCGATGGAGGGCCTGCGTACCGCGCCCGGGCGGCCGACCGCCGAGCAGTACCAGGTGGCGCTGGACGCCCTGCACAACCAGCAGGCGCTGTTCACCGTCTACATCGCCGAGCTCGAACCGGCCGACCAGACCGACTACATCGCGCTGCGCGGCGGCGAGGCCTGGGCGGCGCTGGCCCGGGCCGAGGCGGACTTCGTCGGCGCGGGCGGGCCGGACCGGGTGGTCCAGGCGATCAACGGCGACTCCTGGCGGGACACCGCCGACCGCGCCCTGGGCGACCTCGCCGCGATCAACTCGCGCCTCGCCGTGGCGATCGGCGACCGCGAACGCTCGTACGCGATCGGCATGCTCTGGCGCGGCGGCATCGCCGGTGTGATCGGCCTGGTCGCCGTCGTGCTGTCGGTGGTGATCTCCTACCGGATCGGCCGCGGCCTGGCCCGCGAGCTGATCGGCCTGCGCAACGCCGCCAACGAGCTGGCCGGCGCCCGGCTGCCCTCGGTGATGCTGCGCCTGCGCAAGGGCGAGGCGGTGGACGTCGCGGTCGAGGCGCCGGAACTGGAGTTCGGCCCGGCCGAGGTCGGCCAGGTCGGGCGTGCGATCAACGCCGTACAGCGGGCCGCCGTCGAGGCCGCCGTCGAGCAGGCCGAGCTGCGGCGCGGCGTCTCCGCGGTCTTCGTCAACCTGGCCCGACGCAGCCAGGTGCTGCTGCACCGCCAGCTGACCCTGCTCGACACCATGGAGCGCCGCACCGAGGACCCGGCCGAGCTGGAGGACCTCTTCAAGGTCGACCACCTCACCACGCGCATGCGCCGCCACGCCGAGGGCCTGATCATCCTGGCGGGCGGCTCGCCGGGCCGGGCCTGGCGCAAGCCGGTGCGGATGGTGGACGTGGTCCGCGCCGCCGTCGGCGAGGTGGAGGACTACGCCCGGGTGACCGTCCGGCCGTTCCCCGGCACCGGGCTGCTCGGCAGCGCGGTCGCCGACGTGACCCACCTGGTGGCCGAACTGGTCGAGAACGCGGCCGTGTTCTCCCCGCCCAGCACCCAGGTGTCCGTCCAGGGCGAGGTGGTGGCGCACGGCTTCGCGCTGGAGATCGACGACCGCGGCCTCGGGCTGAGCGAGCAGGCGCTCGCCGAGATCAACGAACGCCTCGCCGTGGAGCAGGAGTTCGACCTGGCCGACACCGACCGGCTGGGCCTCTTCGTGGTCAGCCGGCTGGCCCGTCGGCACGGCATCCGGGTCCACCTGCGGCCGTCGCCGTACGGGGGGACGACGGCCGTGGTGCTGATCCCGCGCGAGCTGCTGGCGGAGGCGCCGGACGGGCTGGCGGAGCCGCCCTCGGCGGGTGGCGTCGCCGCCGGTGCTCCGGCTGCCGGTGTTCCGGGAGCCGCCGCCGCTGCCGGACAGCGTGCGGTGCCCGGCCGGCGAGGGCAGCGCGACCTGGTCGCGGTGCCGGCGCTGAGCGGCGAGGAGCACGAGGGGCAGGGCGCCGCCAGGGCGGAGGACCGCCGGACCGGTGGCGCGGTGGCGGGCCAGGGCGGCCGGCACCGGGTGAGCGGCGGGCCGCGCCCGTCGGCGCCCGAGCCGGCCCGGACCCCGGGCGGGCTGCCGCGGCGCTCCCGGACCAAGGGCGGCCCGGTACTGGTGCCGACGCCCGTCGACGAGGACTCCCCGGGCACCGGAAGGCACCGCCGCGAGGACGTGGCCGCCGCACCTGCCGAGGGGCCGGCGGAGGCTCCTGCCGTCACGCCTGCCGCTGTCCCGACCGCCGTTCCGCCGACCGCCGTTCCGACCGTCGTCCCGGCCGCCGGGCCTGCCGTCGCAGCTGCCCCGGCGCCGGGGGACGCCGCCCCTGCGGGCGTCAGGACGCTGCCGCGCCGGGTCCGCCAGGCGAGCCTCGCGCCGCAGCTGCGTGAGCGCGCCGCACAGGACGCCTCCCGGGGTACCGGGCAGGCCGGCGCCGCCGAGGCCGCCCGGGAACGCTCGCCGGAGGAGGCGCGGGCGACGTTCACCTCGTTCCAGCGCGGCTACACCCGCGGGCGCGGCGCCGGCAGCAGAGCCACCAGCGGCGCCGGCACCCCGCCGGTGTCCCCGCCCGCCCGGCCCGTCGCCGTACCCGCCTGGCTGCCCCCGGACCCGGCCCGACGGGCGATCAGCCCGGCGCCCGCGCCGGCGGCGCTGCCCGCCCCGCCCGCCACCGGCTCGGCGCCGCTCGCCCGCCGCGTGCCATCCGCACCCCCGGTGCCGCGCGCGGCCCGGACACCGTCGTCAACACCCTCACCAACGGCACCACCTGCACAGCCCGTACGACCAGCACAGCCCGCACCACCCGCTCCAGCGGAAGGAACAGATTCATGACCACTACGACGCAGTCATCCGGGGACCTCAACTGGCTCCTGGACGACCTGGTGGGACGCGTCGCGGCCCTGCGCCACGCGGTGATCCTCTCCAGTGACGGGCTGGCCACGGGGGCCTCCCGCAACCTCGACCGCGAGGACGCCGAGCACCTCGCCGCCGTGGCGGCCGGCTTCCACAGCCTGGCCAAGGGCGCCGGCGGCCACTTCAAGGTCGGCGGCGTGCGCCAGACCATGGTGGAGCTCGACGAGGCGTTCCTCTTCATCACCGCGGCCGGTGACGGCAGCTGCCTGGCGGTGCTGAGCGAGGCCGAGGCCGACATCGGCCAGATCGCCTACGAGATGGCCCTGCTGGTCAAGCGGGTCGGCGAGCACCTGGCCGCCGAGCCGCGTACCGAAGCCGCCCCGCCGGGGAGATGAGCGGCCCGATGGCGGAGGAGGAGCCGACGCGCGAACAGGACGACCCGGGCGGGGACGAGCCCGACGTCGACCTGTTCCAGGCGCGAACCCCGGTCGACGACCGCTGGTTCGACGACGACGCCGGCCCGGTGGTGCGGCTCTACTCGATGACCCGGGGCCGCACCCGGCCGGTCGAGGACGGCCTGTTCGACCTGATCTCGCTGGTCACCGCCGCCGAGCCCGGGCCGGACGCGGGGGCCGTACCCGCGCACGTGCTCGACCCGGAGCACCAGACCATCCTGGCCTGGTGCCGCCGGGAGCCGCTGTCCGTCGCCGAACTCGGCTCCTACACCGACCTCCCGGTCAGTGTGGTCCGGGTGCTGCTCGGCGACCTCTACGACGCCGAGCTGATCAGCGTCACCCGACCCGTTCCGCTCGCCGAGCTGCCGGACGAGCGCCTGCTGCGAGACGTGATCAATGGACTCCGTGCGCTCTGACCACCAGCCCCGTGAGCAACGGGGGAACACCGACGACCCGCAGTGGCGGGGAGGTCCGGGCGTCGCCGTGAAGATCCTGGTCGCGGGGGGCTTCGGCGCGGGCAAGACCACGCTGGTCGGTTCGGTCAGCGAGATCCGTCCGCTCCGCACCGAGGAGGAGCTGAGCGAGCTCGGCCGCCCGGTGGACGACACCTCGGGTGTGGAGGCCAAGCGCACCACCACCGTGGCCATGGACTTCGGCCGGATCGACCTGCGGCCCGGGCTCGCGCTCTACCTCTTCGGCACGCCGGGCCAGGACCGGTTCTGGTTCGTCTGGGACGAGCTGGCACGCGGCTCGCTCGGCGCCGTGGTGATCGCCGACACCCGCCGGCTCGCGGACTGCTTCCCCTCGGTGGACTTCTTCGAGCAGCGCGGCATCCCCTTCGTGGTGGCGGTGAACTGCTTCGACGGCACCGAGGTGTTCACGCCCGGGGAGGTCCGGGACGCGCTCGACCTGGACCCGGACATCCCGGTGGTCCTCTGCGACGCACGCCGGCGCGAGGACGGGAAGAACCTGCTGGTCACACTGGTCGAGCACGCCGCCGAGCGGTCCCGGCGCGCCCCGGCGCGGGCCTGACGGAGGCTCCGCCGAGGGGGCCGGGAGGCCGTCGTCTCATTTCGGCGTCCGCATCCCGGACGTTCGGGCGCCGGGAGGTTGCCTTGACCGGCGCGGCATGGAAGGCTCTGTCGACGAAGGCCGTCCGGACCTGTCCGGCGGCGATGCACGCCACCGTGAACTCGCGTCGGCGCGATTCACGACAGAGTGGCCGGCAGCGGGGCGATCGACCGCAAGGCGATCGACAGCAATGAGGGGGAGGGCAGAGCCGTGACCGTCGACCAGCGACGCACTGCCGCCGTGCCCGTCCCCGCCCCGGTCGCCCCGGCGCTGACGATCCGCCGGTACATCGACCACGCGTTGATCTGCAGCGCCTGTTGTCGGTGACGGACCGGCCCGTCCCCGCACTTCCGACGGATCCCCCGGCCGGCCCCGCACGCCCCGCACCCCACGGTTGCCGGGTCGTCGCGTCGGCCGCCATGTGACGATCCGTCAAATCATCGACCCGGCCGCATCGGACGTCTCCCCGTCCGGCGCCGCGCCGTGCCCCGGACCCGCATCGCGGAGAGCACCAGTGAACCTCCTCTGCTCCACCTCCACCCCCGTCCCCGACCCTGTCCCAGCCCCCGTTCCCACCCTCGCCGTCGCCGGTGACGGGGTCGCCGCCGGCGCCGTCGTCGGTGTCGTCGGCGGGGCGGAGGCGGTGCGGCGGGCACGGAGCAGTGGTCCGTTCGCCAGGTCGAACGGCCGCAGGGACACCGTCGCGGACGGCGCCCGAGGTCACCTCGACCTCAAGCCGTTCTGGCCGTCCCGGCAGCCGCACCTGTTCGACCAGACGTGTCCGGGCTCGCCCAGCGCGTCCCGGCACTCCGCCCGCTGACCTCGGATCAGCCCCGGCAGTACGCCCGGTCGACGCGCAAGACGACTCCACCCCGTCCGTCACGCGCGAAATGAGCGGCACCATGTCCTCCACCTCCACCGCCACCCTCCCCCTTCCCGCCGCGACCCCGCACCTGCGCGCGGTCCGGTCCGTCCCCTCGACCGCCGAGCGATGGCACGGCCAGCACCCCGCCGGTCCGCAGCACTCCGCCGTTCCCCAGCAGCCGTCCGTCCAGCCGCATCCGGTGGCCGCCCCGGCGCATCCGGCGGCCGGCGCCGTACCGGGCGTCCCGGCGCCGCAGGCCCTGCTCGCCGCACTGCCGGAGGGGGCCACCGTCGTCGCCGCACTTCCGCAGGGTGCGCTGCCGCAGGCGCTGCTCGCCCAGTACGGCGCACAGTTCGGTGCGCAGTTCGGCAGCGCGGGCGGCCATCCGATGGTCGGGTACCTGGTGCTGGTGCCCGCCGAGAGCGGGTCCGCCCCGGCCGGCCCGACTGCCGTCGCCGCGGCTTCGACGGTCGCCGCCGGCGCCGCCCGGGTGCCGTCGGCGGTGTCGTCCGCGGTCCCGGCCGCCGGGCTCCCGGCGGGGGTGTCCGCCGGGCCCGCCGCCGTCCGCCCGGTGCGGCCGGCCGGCCGCGGCATCACCGTCGACGTGGAACGCCGCAACGCCTACGTCGACGGGCGGCTGCTCGACCTCACCTACCTGGAGTTCGAGCTGCTGGCCCACCTGACCGAGCACCCGCAGCGGGTCCACACCCGCGACCACCTGGTGTCCGCCGTCTGGGGCTACGGCCACGTCGGCGACGGCCGCACGGTGGACGTGCACGTGGCGCGGCTGCGCCGCAAGCTCGGATCGGCCTACCGCGAAAGCATCGTGACGGTCCGTCGGGTCGGCTACAAGTACACCCCGGTGGCGTGATCCCGGGCGCGGCCGCCCGTACGGGGCGCCGCTGAAGCGAACCAGCCGGGGGGGGGCGGGCGGTGACCGGGTACGCCCGGGCCCCCCCGGTGTGTGGGGGGGCCCCGGCGTTGGGCGGCCGGCCGGGGGCGCC
>NZ_JBHJUK010000054.1:0-13872 GCF_042266225.1 Kitasatospora sp. NPDC056181 | reverse complement strand
TTTGTTTATACCACACACAAAGAACACCCGGGGGGGGTGACCCGGGGGGCGGCCGCCCGTCGGGGGCGCCGCTGACCCTAACCCGCGGGTGCGGGCGGGGGGTCCCCCGTGACCGCCCGGCCCGCACCGGTGTGTCGGCGGTCCCCGGAGTGGCCGGCCCGGCCGTCGGCCCGGCGCGAGGCGCGGCGCTTCGGCCCGGTGCGAGGCCCGGGTCGGAGTCGCTCACCGGGCCCGCCGCTCAGGCGCGCTGGTCCGGTGGCAGCAGCAGGACGGAGAGCGCGCCCGCGCAGGTCCTGGCGTGACCGAGGAACCAGTCCAGCCGGTCGTCCGTGAGGTGGGCCGGCGTCGAGCGGACGGCCAGCGCGAACCGGGCCTGCCCGGTGCGGTCCAGTACCGGGACGGCCACGGTCCGGACGCCGGCGGCCGACTCGCCGTCGTTGAGCGCGTGGCCCACAGTGCGGACCTTCACCAACTCCTCGGCCAGCAGCTCCGGTTCGGTGATCGTCCGGTCGGTGAACGGCTGTAGCGGGCCGATCGCGGCCGCCCCGGCGTCGCCGGGCCGCGGCCAGGCCAGCAGGACCTTGCCCAGGGCCGTGGAGTGGAGCGGCCGGCGCAGCCCGAGCCCGGTGTCCGGGCGGACCGAGGCGCCGACCAGGATCACCGCGTGCGGACCGCTGCGGATCGCGAGGTCCGCGGTGGCGCCGGTGCGTCTGGCGAGCAGGTCGAGTTCGGGTGCGGCGAGGTGCAGTCCGCGCTGGTGGAAGCTGAGTTGGCCGAGTTCGGCGACGGCCGGGCCGAGCCGGTACCGGGCGGTCTGCTCGTCCTGCTCCAGGAACGCGGCGCTGACGAGGGTGCGGGCGAGGCGGTGCGCGGTGGAGACCGACAGTCCCATCCGGCGGGCCAGGTCCGAGGCGCTCAGGTCGGGGCCGTTGTCGTGGAAGCAGTGCAGCAGCCCCAGGGCCCGCTGAACGGCCTGTGCGCCGGCCGGCGGGCTCTGGACGGCGGTGACGGCGTCGGCCATGACACCTCTCGTTCTGTCCGGCGCTCCGGCCGGTTCACCGAAGTCGGCTCCAGACTAGGGCAGCTGATGCTTCGGGATGATGTCGGTGATGTTGCAATGGAATGGCGTTCGTGAACAAGTGATCCCATCATGTGGCAATAGCTTGCTTCGCGCTCCCTCGCCGTGGAACGCTCGGCACATCGCACCGGACGGCCCCGTCCGAAGCGCCCGCCGGAGGCATGTTGCGTCCGGCCCGCCGCCGGCCCGACGGCCCTCTCCGCCGGCCGCATCGATGGTCCCGATCCGCAGGAAGGAGCAGCGCCGTGACGACCCGCCGGTGCCCCGCCCCCTGCGCCTGTTGTCGCTGACGCCCCTCCCGCCCCGTCGGGCGCCTCGCCGCCCCCGATGTCCCGACGTCCCGACGTCCCACGTCCGTGCCGCGCCGCGCCGCGCCCGTGCACACCCACTCGTAGAGGAACCCCGCCACCGTGCCCAGCCACGCCCGCACCGCCGTCCCGGCGACGTCCGAAGCCCCGGACACCCTCTGGTTCACCCGCTGCCCCGTCCCCACCGCCACCGGGATCGCCGCCGAGCGGGGTTGGCTCGCCCGGGAGTTCGCGCCGGACGGCATCACCGTCCGCTCGCTCCAGGAGGCCCCGCCGGAGGTCGCCGCCGACCACCACTACACCCACGCGCTCACCGGCCTGGTCCGGGAGGGCGGCAACGTCCCCGCGCTCTGGGCCCGTTCGCGCGGCGAGCCGACCCGG
Organism: Kitasatospora sp. NPDC056181; assembly: GCF_042266225.1. Classification (NCBI taxonomy): domain Bacteria; kingdom Bacillati; phylum Actinomycetota; class Actinomycetes; order Kitasatosporales; family Streptomycetaceae; genus Kitasatospora; species Kitasatospora sp. NPDC056181. Next base: position 12,105 of record NZ_JBHJUK010000054.1, on the reverse strand, counting down.
CTGATCGGCCTCACCTGGATCGAGGAGCGCCAGGTCGTGCTGGTCCGGTCCGGCAGCGGGATCACCGGGCCCGGACAGCTGCGCGGCCTGCGACTTGCCGTCCCACGTCATGGGATCGGCATCGACTTCTGGCGGGCGATGGCCCTGGCCGGCCTGCACGGTGCCCTCTCGCTCGCCGGACTCACCCTGGAGGACGCCGAGTTGGTGGACGTCCCGGCCCTCCCCGGGGGCGGGCAGTGGGCGGCGGAGCTGGCCGCACTGCGCGCCGGCACCGTGGACGCCGTCTACGTCAAGGGCGCGCTGGCGGTCGAGGCGGCCCGCCTGATCGGTGCCGAGGTCGCCGTCGAGCTGGACGCCGTTCCCGAGCGCCGTACCCGGGTCAACAACGGCACACCCCGCCCGATCACCGTCCACCAGCGGCTGTTGGACGACCACCCCGAGCTGGTCGCCCGCTTCCTCGCCGTCCTGCTGGAGGCCGCCGACTGGGCCGCGGACCACCCCGCCGAGGTGGGCCGCATCCTGCAGGCCGAGACCGGCGCCGGCGTCGAGGGCGTCACCGGGGCCTACGCGGCGGGCAGCCACCGCACCCTGCACCTCGACCTCTCCGGGGAGCGCCTCGACCTGCTGGCGCAGCAGGAGCGCTTCCTGCACCGTCACGGCTTCCTCGACGCGCCCGTCGACGTCCGCGCCTGGACCGACCCCGAGCCGCTGCGCGCCGCCCGCGAGCTGCTCGAACGCCGCCGGGCCGCCGCGCGCGGCTGACGGCGCCACCCGCGCGGCCCCTCCGACCACCCGCGCGCCCCCCGACCACCTGCCGACCCCACCTGGAGCCACCAGTGAAGACCCCCCGCCCCGCCCTCGCGGCCGCCGCGCTGCTCGCCACCACCGCCCTGGCCGCCTGCGGCTCGTCCACCGACGGGGCCAAGGCCTCCGCCGACGGCGGCGCCGGGGCCGACGTCGTGCTGCGCCTGCCCGACCCGGGCAACAACGGCTTCCTCGCCCTCGGCAAGAAGGACGGCTCGCTGGACCGGGCCCTGGCCGCCGTACACGCCAAGGCCGTCTGGACCGGCAGCGCCGGCCCGTTCGCCCCCGCGGCCCAGGCCCTCTCCGCCGACCAGCTGGACGTCGCCCAGGGCTCGATCACCTCGGCCGTCGCCGCGCTCGCCCAGAAGCCCGGGTTCAAGCTGTTCGCCCGGACCGCCCCGGACGGGGCGGGTGAGGGGATCCTGGTGAAGAACGACTCGCCCATCAAGTCCGTCCAGGACCTGGTCGGCCGGAAGGTCGCCGTCTCCCAGGGCGGCACCAGCGAGTACCTGCTGCTCAAGGCCCTGGAGAAGAACAACGTGCCGGTCGACAGGGTCGAGCGCGTCTACCTGCGCGCCGACCAGACCTCGGGCGTCTTCAACTCGGGCCAGGTGGACGCCTGGGCGACCTGGAACACCTTCTCCACCCCGGCTGTCGCCAACTCCGGAGCGCATTTCCTGGCCACCGGCAAGGAGGTCGGCTCCGACAACTACGCGGTCTGGGCGGTGCGCAACGGCTTCGCCGACAAGCACCCGGCGGTGGTCAGGGCCTTCTACACCTACCTGCACGACAACGGCCTCAAGGAGAAGGCCGACCCGGCCGCCTACCTCAACGTGTTCACCGACTCCGGCCCGACCGCCGTCACCGCGGCCGAGAAGGAGGTCGCGGTCGACGTCGCGAGGCAGGGCGCCGCCGCGGACGTGATCTCCGAGGCCGACATCGCCCGCTTCGGCACCGTCGCCCGGTTCTTCGCCGACCAGAAGGTCACCAAGCAGCTGGTCGACGTCAAGCCGTACCTGATCGACATCAGCACGTTCTCGGACGGTGCCAGGTGAGCGCCGCCACGACGCAGGCCGCCGCCACCGCGGACACCACGGCCCCTACGGACACCACGGCTGCGACCGCGAGCGCGGCCGAGGACGACGGCACCGCGGCCGCGCTCGAAGCCGGACTGGTCGCCCCGCGGACCAGGCTGCCCGCACCCCGCCCGCGGGCCCTCGCCGTCGCCCTGCGCACCATCGGCCCGCTCGCCCTGCTCGGCGGCTGGGCGCTGGCCTCCGCCACCGGCGCGCTGACCCAGGACGTGCTCGCCTCGCCCGCCCAGGTCGCCGGGGCGGTCGGCGAGCTCTGGGGCAACGGCCAGCTCGCCGACGCGCTGACCGTCTCGCTCACCCGGGCCGGCCTCGGCCTGCTCCTCGGCGCCGCCACCGGGCTCGTCCTCGGAGTGGTCACCGGATTCTTCCGGCTCGGCGAGGAGCTGCTCGACTCGGCGGTCCAGGTGCTGCGGACGGTGCCGTTCCTCGCGCTGGTGCCGCTGTTCATGGTCTGGTTCGGCATCACCGAGACGGCGAAGATCGCCCTGATCGGCGTCGCGACCAGCTTCCCGATGTACGTCTCGGCCTCCGGCGGGGTCCGCAACACCGACCGCAAGCTGGTCGAGGCGATGCGCAGCTTCGGACTCGGCCGCTGGGCCGTCGTGCGCACCGTGGTGCTGCCCGGCGCGCTGCCCTCGCTCCTCTCCGGTCTGCGGCTCTCGATGACGCTCAGTGTGATCGCCCTGATCGCCGCCGAGGAGATCAACTCCACCGAGGGCATCGGCTACCTGATGGCCCAGGCGCAGAACTACTCGCGCACCGACGTCCTCGCCGTCTGCATCCTGATCTACGGGCTGCTCGGCCTCACCGCCGACGGCGTCGTCCGTGTCCTGGAACGTTTTCTGATGCCCTGGCGCAAGGCCACCCAAGGAGCAGGCCGATGACCACCCCGACCGCCATCCCGACCGCCACCCCGACCGCATTCCCGGCCGCCGTTCCCGTGACGCCGGTGGCCGCCGCCCCGGGCGCCACCGGGGGCCCCGCCGTCCACCTGCGCGGGCTGCGCAGGGTCTTCGGCACCCGAGCCGTCCTGGACGGCGTCGACCTCTCCATCGCCCGCGGCGAGTTCGTCGCCCTGCTCGGAGCGAGCGGCACCGGCAAGACCACCCTGCTGCGCATCCTCGGCGCCCTGGACAGGGCCGACGCCGGCACCGTCCTCGTCCCGCCGGTGCGCACCGTGGTCTTCCAGGAGCCCCGGCTGGTCCCCTCGAAGCGGGTGCTCGCCAACGTCACCGTCGGCCTGCCGCGCGGCGCGGCCACCCGGGAGACCGGCCTGCGGGCGCTCGCCGAGGTCGGCCTGGAGAAGCACGCCGGCGCCTGGCCCGCCACCCTCTCCGGGGGCGAGGCGCAGCGCGTCGCGCTCGCCAGGGCCCTCGTCCGCGAGCCGCAACTGCTGCTGCTGGACGAGCCGTTCGCCGCCCTGGACGCGCTGACCCGGCTGCGCATGCAGGACCTGGTCGGCGACCTCGTCCGCCGCCACCGCCCGGCCGTCCTGCTGGTCACCCACGACGTGGAGGAGGCCGTCCGGCTCGCCGACCGCGTCGCCGTTCTGCGGGACGGCCGGCTCGTCCGCGACGAGCGCGTCAGGGTCGGGCGCCCGCGCGACCCCGCCGACCCCGCCGACCCCGCCTTCGCCGAACTGCGTCGACGCCTGCTCGCCGATCTCGGGGTCCACTGACCGCGGCTGCCGGACCCCGACCCGACGCCCGACCCCGACCCGACGCCCGACCCCACCCGACGGTCGACCCACCCGAGGCCCGACCTGCCGACCACCGGCCGCCCGACGAAGCAGCCGCCAAACCCCGCCACCCGCACTGGAGTTCATCATGGCCATCACCCTCGGCGTCCACGCCAGCAACCCCTCGCTCTACTACCTCTCCCAGCTGGACCACCTGAACGAGGAACTGGCCCCGCTCGGCGAGACCGGCGCCTTCCACCACTACGCCGACGGCACCCGCACCGGGGCCCTGCTCGCCGACGGCACCATCGACTTCGGCGGCACCGGCTCCACCCCGCCGGTCACCGCCCAGGCCGCCGGCCACGACCTGGTGTACGCGGCGGTCTCCGCGCCCCGCCCGGACCACGGCGCGCTGCTGGTCCGTGCCGACGGCCCGGTGCGGTCCGTCGCCGACCTCAAGGGCGGCACCGTCGTGCTCGGGGTCGGCTCCTGGCAGACCCACCTGCTTGCCAAGGCCCTGCACGTCGAGGGCCTCTCCTACGCGACCGACGTCACCCCCGTCCGTCCGGCCGCCGGTGAGGACCAGGCGCAGCGGCTGCGCGACGGCGAGATCGCCGGCTGGATCGCCCAGGGCGCCGAACTGGCCGCCGCCCGCCGGGACGGCGGCTTCCGGGAGCTGGTCCGCACGGGTGACGTGATCACCGACCGCTCGGTGTTCTTCACCCGCCGGGACTTCGCCGCCGACCGCCCCGAGGTGGTCGCCGCGATCGGCGCCGCGCTGCGCCGGGCGGACGCCTGGGTGGCTGCCAACCTGGCCGAGGCGGCCGCGATCGCCGCCGCCGACCTGGGCGGAACGGCCGAGGACTGGCGGACTGCTTTGGCTGCGCTGCCCTGGCAACTGGAGCCCGCCACGGCCGGGTTCGTCGTCGAGCAGCAGGAGGCCGCGGACATCTTCCACGGCGTCGGTTTCATCGACCGTCCGGTGACCGTCGCCGACGCCCATCTGCCCGCCCTGGAGGCCCCGGTGGCCGCCGCGATCGCCAGGGCGGTCTGAACCGATGGCCTCCGAAGTCCTCTGGTACATCATCCCGCGTGAGGGCCACTACCCGTGGGAGCCGGCCGGCCGCCGCCGGGTCGACCTTCGCTACCTCCAGCAACTCGCCGGCAGCGTCGAGCGGTTGGGCTACACCGGCGCACTGCTGGCGACCGACCTCTACGACGTCTGGGATCTCGGCAACGCCCTCGCGGCCGCGACCACCCCGGCGTTCAAGCCGCTGCTGGCCGTCCACCCCGGGCTGATCTCGCCCACCCTGCTGGCCAAGATGGCGCTCAGCTTCGACCACCTGCACGGCGGCCGGCTGCGCTTCAACGTGGTCAACGGCTCGACCGCGCAGCTGCGGGAGTACGGGCTGGACGTCGAGCACGACGACCGCTACCGGCTCAGCGGCGAGTACTGGTCCATCGTGAAGCGGCTCACCGCCGGTGAAGTCTTCGACCACAAGGGCGAGTTCTACGACCTGAAGAACGCGGGGGCGAGTCTGCGCGAGCTCGCCCCGGTGCAGCCGGGCGGCATCCCGCTCTGGTTCGGGGGCAGTTCGGCGGCCGGTATCGAGATGGCCGCCGAGCACGTGGACGTCTACCTCACCTGGGGCGAACCGCCGCACCTGCTCAAGGAGAAGCTGGACCTGGTCCGTGAGCGCGCCGCCGCGTACGGGCGCAGCCTGCGGATCGGGCTGCGGCTGCACCTGATCGTCCGCGACACCGAGGACGAGGCCTGGGCCGCCGCCGATCGCCTGCTCGACGTCACCAGCGAGGCGACGTACGCCCGCCGGCTGGGCGGCGCCGAGGGGGAGGACGGGGTCGGCTGGCAGCGCCAGTTCCGCCAGCACGGCGGCAGGGTCCCGGCGCGGGCCCGGGAGTTGGAGAGCCACCCGAACCTCTGGCCCGGCATGAGCCTGTTCCGGCCCGGACCGGGCACCGCGGTGGTCGGGTCCACCGGCCAGGTGGTCGAGCGCCTCCAGGAGTTCGAGTCGCTCGGGGTGGACACCTTCATCCTCTCCGGCAACCCGCTGCTCGAAGAGGCCCACCGGGTGGCGGAGACGGTGCTGCCCGCGCTGGGGATCAATCGCCGGTAGCGCGCGGGGGCGTGCCCGGCAGCATCGGGAACGGCACCGGCGAGGTCAGCGCCAGCTGACGGGCGAAGCGGGAAAGGGCGCGCAGGAGGATCGTCCGCACGGGGACTCCCGGGGTCTCGAAGGACGTGTGCGGACGGTACAACGCCCCGAAGCCCGGCAGGTCACGGCGTGCGGTGCGGCCCGGAACCCCCCCCGGGCCACACCGCGCACCGCACACTGCACGCGGTGCGCCGCATGCGCGCCGCGGCGCCTCGCCGCCGACCGCCCGCCTCAGCGCCTCAGCGCCTCACCGGCTCAGCGCGTCGATCTCCGCGAGCTCGTCGGCGGTCAGCGGGCCACCGTTCAGCGCGTCGATGTTCTGGTCCAGCTGGGTGACGCTGCTGGCGCCGATGATCACCGACACCACCCGCTCGTCCCGCAGCACCCAGGACAGCGCCAGCTGTGCGAGGGTCTGCCCGCGCCGCTCGGCGACCTTGCTCAGGGCCCGCAGCTGCTCCAGCTTCGGCCCCGTCAGCGCCTCCTCCTTGAGGAAGTGCCCGACCGACATCCGCGACCCCGCCGGCACCTCGCCGGAGAGGTAGCGGTCGGTCAACAGGCCCTGGGCGAGCGGGGAGTAGGCGATCAGGCTGGTCTGCGTCTCACCGACCGCATCCAGTACGCCGTCCTCCACGTACCGGTTGAGGACGGAGTACGCACACTGGTTCATCAGGACCGGCGTGCCCAGCTCGCGCAGGATCGCCACCGCCTCGCGGTGCTGCTCCGCCGGGTAGTTGGAGATGCCGGCGTACAGGGCCCGCCCCGAGCGCACCGCCGAGTCCAGCGCGCCCATCGTCTCCTCGAGGGGAGTGTCCGGGTCGTAGCGGTGCGAGTAGAAGACGTCCACGTAGTCCAGGCCCATCCGGCCCAGCGACTGGTCGAGGCTGGCCAGCAGGTACTTGCGGCTGCCGCCGTCGCCGTACGGGCCCGGCCACATGTCGTAGCCGGCCTTGCTGGCGATGAACAGCTCGTCCCGGTACGAGCGGAAGTCCTGCGCGAACAGGTAGCCGAAGTTGCGCTCGGCACTGCCGTACGGCGGGCCGTAGTTGTTCGCCAGGTCGAAGTGGGTGATGCCCCGGTCGAAGGCGCGGCGCAGGACCGCCCGCTGGACGTCCAGCGGCTGGGTGTCACCGAAGTTGTGCCACAGACCCAGCGAGACGGCGGGCAGCTGAACGCCACTGCGGCCGGCCCGGCGGTAGGTCATCGAGGCATAGCGGTCATCCGCGGCGAGGTAGGTCATGCCGGACATCCTGCCAGTCCGGCGGCCCGTATCAAGCCCTTGCCCCGCTCGTGGCCGGTGCATAAGCTCGCGGTGGATCGTGTGTGTGCGAGGCGAAGGGGGGAGCGGTGATGTCCGAGTCCGCCGCGTCCCTGCGCTGTTGTCGTTCCGACAGCCCCCGCAGCCCGCACGGCCCGCGCCCCGCCTCGCGCTGACACCGCCCGAGAGCCGAATCCGCGTCATCCCGCCCCGGTGCTGCCCCCGTGCGAGCGCAGCCGTGTCCCGGGCGCTCCGCCGGGTCACCGCCGTCGCCCCGGCCCCGCTGCACGCCTGCGGGGCCGACCCCCCGAACGCCCCCGCAGGCCGTCGGACGCCCCCGGCCACCGAGCGCCCGACGGCCAACGTCACGGCCCCTCCGGCCACCGAACGCCCCGCAAGGAGACCGCATGCGGTTCACCGTCTCGTCCCTCGTCGCCAATGGACCCGACCCCGTCACCGGCGTGCAGCGCACCCCGTACGAGAAGCTGCACAACGTCATCGACCAGGCCGTCACGGCCGAACGGCTCGGCTTCGACGGCTACGGGGTGGGGGAGCGGCACGGTGAGCCGTTCCTCTCCCCGGCACCGCCCGTGCTGCTCAGCGCCATCGCCGCCCGGACGTCCACCATCCGGCTCTTCACCACCGTCACCGTGCTCAGCATCCTCGACCCGGTCCGGGTCGCCGAGGACTACGCGGTACTGGACCAACTCTCCGGCGGCCGGCTCGAACTGATCATCGGCAAGGGCAACGACCCGCGCCACTTCGACCTGTTCGGCCTGCCGGAGGAGCGGCAGTGGGACGCGCTGGCCGAGAACTACGGCCTGCTGCACCGGCTCTGGCGGGAGGAGAAGGTGAGCTGGGAGGGGAGCACCCGGCCGCCGCTCAAGGAGGTCACCACCTGGCCGCGCCCGTGGCAGGACCCGATCCCGGTCTGGCACGGCAGCGCGACCAGCGAGCAGTCCACCGACCTCGCGGCCCGCTACGGCGACCCGCTGTTCTCCGCCAACTCCTTTCACCCGTTGGCGAAGTACAAGGCACTGGTCGACCACTACCGCGAGCGCTGGGAGCACTACGGCCACGACCCGAAGGATGCCAGGGTCGGCACCGGCTTCGGCGGCCTGTTCATCGCCAGGCGTTCGCAGGACGCCGTCGAGGGGTTCCGCCCGTACTGGGACGCGCTGTTCAACTCCGCGGCGGGCAGGCACAACAACTCGCCGTTCGCCTCGCTGGAGGACGCGCTGGAACGGGGGTCGGCGCTGGTCGGCAGTCCGCAGCAGGTGATCGAGAAGATCCACCGCTACCACGAGGCCTTCGGCAACGAGGTGGTCGGCATCGGGTTGGACTCGCTCACCGAGGAGGTGCAGCACGAGCAGTTGGAGCTGTTCGCGAGCGAGGTCGCCCCGGTGATCCGCCGCGAACTGCCCTGACGGCCATGGTGTCTGACGGGCCGACGTCCGAATGTGCAGTCCGGCGCCCGGACTTCGGCCCGCCCCGCCGCCCGGGCGGCTCCCCGGGGTGACGCGCGCCACCGTCCTGCGGTGAATGCCGTGCTCCGTTCCGGGGGACGGTGATCACGCAGGGTCGTGGACCGCCGGGGGGCGGCCCACGGCCCGGCCGCGTCCGGCGGGCCGCCGAGGATTCTGTACCTACTGGTATGTACATCTGTACCTACAGGTATGTACAGTGATCGGCATGGCAACCCAGGACCGCCTCATCGAGAGCACCCAGGAACTCCTCTGGGAACGCGGCTACGTCGGCACCAGCCCCAAGGCCATCCAGCAGCGCGCCGGCGTCGGCCAGGGCAGCATGTACCACCACTTCACCGGCAAGCCCGACCTCGCCGCGGCCGCCCTGCGCCGCAGCGCCGGGCAGCTGCGCGCCATCGCCGAGGCCGACCTGGCCGGACCGGGCACCGCCTACGACCGGATCGCCTCCTACCTGCACCGCGAACGCGAGGTACTGCGCGGCTGCCGGATGGGGCGGATGGCCCAGGACCCGGACGTCATCGCCGACTCGCAGCTGCGCGCGCCCGTCGAGGAGATCTTCGACTGGCTGCGCGGCCGCCTCGCCGAGGTCGTCGCGGAGGGCCAGGCCACCGGCGAACTCACGCCCGCCGCCGACCCGGCCGACACCGCCGCCGCCATCGTCGCCGTCGTCCAGGGCGGCTACGTGCTCGCCCGCGCCGCCGGCACGGCCGAGCCGTTCGAACAGGCCGTCCGCGGCGCCCTCGGCCTGCTCGCCGCCCACCGCACGCTCTGAGGCGGCCGCCGCACGGTCCGAGGCGCCCACCGCGCGGCCGGAGCGCCCACCGCGCGGCCCGAGACGTCCACCGCGCAGCCTGACACGTCGGCCGGAGCAGCCGGCCCGGAGCCTGGCTGCCCTGATCCAGGGGGACCACCCGTGCACGCCATGCAGTACGAGATCAGCCTCCCCGCCGACTACGACATGGGGATCATCCGCAGGCGGGTCGCCGACAAGGGACACCTGCTCGACGACTTCCCCGGCCTCGGCCTCAAGGCCTTCCTGGTCCGCGAGCGCGGCCGGGCGGGCTCGCCCGTCAACGAGTACGCCCCGTTCTACCTCTGGCGCACCCCGGAAGGCATGAACAGCTTCCTCTGGGGCCCGGGGTTCCGCGGTCTGAGCGCGGACTTCGGCCGCCCCGCCGTCCGGCACTGGCTCGGCACCGGACTGCGCCGCGGCCCCGCCCGGGACACCCCGGTCACCGCCGTCCGCCACCTCGAACGCATCCCGGAGAGCACCGACCCGGCCGAGGCCGTCGAGGCAGCCCTCGCCGCGCTGCCCGACCACCCCGACCTGCACACGGCGGCCGTCGCCGTCGACCCCGGCCGTTGGGAGCTGCTGCGCATCGCCCTCTGGTCCGGACCCGGGCCCCGGGCCGAATCCGACATCGAGCCGACCGGCGCCCGCTACGAGGTGCTGCACCTGGCCGGCCCCGAACTCGACCGGCTGCCCGCCGGCCGCCACTGGTGAAAGGACCTCCCCTCCCCATGGACTCCACCGCGCTGACCCCCGCCCCGCTGGACCGCGCCGCCGGGTACGCCCTGCTGGACGAACTCGCCGGCCCGCAGACGCAGGCCGCCACCCTGAAGGGCCTGGACGAACTCGCGCCCGGCTTCCCCGACTGGATTGTCACCAGCCTCTTCGGCGGCACCTACCAGCGGCCGGGCCTCGCCCTGCGCGACCGTCAGATCGCCAACCTGGCCGCCCTCACGGCCCTCGGCGGCGTCGAACCGCAGCTCGCCGACCACGTCCGCAACAGCCTGCGGATCGGTGTCACCCGGGAGGAGATCACCGAGGTGATGGTCCACCTGGCGCCCTACGTCGGCGTGCCGAAGGCGCTGGCCGGCCTGCGCGTCGCCGCCACGACCTTCGCGGAGTCCTCGTGACCGCCGCCGCCACTCCGGGCGCCGCGGCGGTCCGTACCGTCCTCGGCGACCTCGACCCCGCCGAACTCGGCGTCTGCGACGCCCACGACCACCTCTTCCTGCGCAGCCCCCGCCTCCCCGGCGAGGAGCTGGACGACCCGGCGGCGGCCGAGCAGGTCCTGCGCGCCTTCGCGGCGGCCGGGGGCCGGGCGTTCGTCCAGTGGACCCCGCACGGCATGGGGCGTGGCGGGGACGCCCTCGCCGGCCTCTCCCGCGCGACCGGCGTCCACCTGGTCGCGGCCACCGGTCTGCACCAGGCCGTCCACTACGAACCCGCCGTCCTCGACGCGCTGTACGAGGGGCTCGCCGGGCTGTTCACGGCCGAGCTGACCACCGGGCTGCGCGGCGCGCCCGCCGGCGTCCGGGCCGGCCTCATCAAGGTGGCCGGCGACTACCACGGCCTCGGCGACCACACCCGCCGCGTGATGGAGGCCGCGGCCGAGGCCCACCACGCCACCGGCGCCCCGATCGCCGTGCACCACGAACTCGGCACCGCGGCGTCCGACGTCCTGGACCTGCTCTGCGGCCGGTTCGGCGTGCCGCCCCAGCGGGTGATCCTCGGCCACCTCAACCGCCTCCCCGACCTGCGGCTGCACCGGCACCTCGCCGCGTCCGGCGCGTACCTCGCCCTGGACGGCCCCTCGCGCGCCCACCACGCCACCGACCACCACCTGTTCGACACCATCGCCGCGCTGGTGGAGGCAGGCCACGCGCCGCAGCTCCTCCTGGGCGGCGACACCACCACCCGCAGCGCCCGGCACGCCCCCGGCCCGACGCACCTCCTGACCGCGCTCGCCCCGCGCCTCGCCCGCGAATTCGGCCCCGAGCTGCCCCGGCTCCTCCTGACGGCCAACCCGGCGAGGGCGCTGGCCGTGACCTGGACCTCCTGACCGTCCGGGCGTCCGGACGGTTCGGCGGGTTCGGCGGGTTCGACCCGCCCGAGTCACCGGACCCGCCCGAGTCACCGGATCCGCCGGACCCGACCGGTCGGTCAGCGGCAGAGGGCGTCGAGGTCCTCCGAGAAGGTCGCGAACTCGGCCTGCGCCTCCGTGATGATCTCGCGGGCGGGCCGGCGCGGCGTGGTCGCGTGGCGCGCGGCGAGCCCGGCCAGGGCGGCGTCCGGGCGGGCGTCCCGCTCACCGTCGACGGCGGCCTCCAGCGGGCCGAGGCCGTCGGCCAGCACCCAGAGGAAGTCGGAGAGGCTCCCGGCAGCCACGCCGCTCTCGCCCTCGGAACCCAGGAACACCACCGGCTGCTCCGCGAGCGGGCGCCCCGGCCGCACCAGCCAGAGGGCGGCCAGACCGCCGGTACCGTCCTGCCCGAAGACCCGGTAGGCGTCACCGTCGAGCTCCTGGTTGCCGGTCCAGCACCGGATCCAGTGAGTCGTCTCCTCGGCGGAGTCGAAGGCGTCGTACGGCTCGAAGTCGACGCCCTCGCCGTCGTCGCCGTACTCGAACTCCACCCTGGCCACCTCGGCCAGGGCGGGCGGGAAGGTGCGGTCGTCACCGGTCGTCTCGATCATGCCCGCACGCTACTGCCCGCCACCGACACCGTTTGCTCGTCCGGCCCGCCGCCACGTCCGGCCCGCCGCCACGTCCGGCCCGCCGCCACGTCCGGCCCGCCGGCCCGTCCGGCCCGCCGGCCCGTCCGGCCC
>NZ_JBHJUK010000053.1:0-52911 GCF_042266225.1 Kitasatospora sp. NPDC056181 | reverse complement strand
GCGCACGCCCCGGCCGGCCGCGGCCGCCGCTGCGCCCGCCCGGCCCGAGCCGCCGTCCGAACAGGTCGGCGGGAGCCGCGCGGCCAGGACCGGCGGCGCCGGCAAGGCGCCCAAGGACGACTACGCCACCGGCGAGTTCACCTTCGTCGACGAGGAGGCGGAGGAGTCCGAGGACGTCATCGACTGGCTGAAGTTCGCCGAGTCCCGCAGCGAGGTGCGCGCCGAGCGCCGCCGTAAGCTGCGCACCCGGCTGATCGGCGCCGGCGTGGTGCTGGCGCTCGCGGCGGCCGGTGCCGGCGGCTACCTGTGGTTCACCGGCGAGGACAAGCAGAGCGCGGCGAGCGCGGCCGGCCCGCGCCAGGTCAACGTGGTGCACCTGCGCGACCTCACGGGCAAGGTCTCCAGCGCGCTGCTGGTCAACGACTCCGCCGGGCACAAGGGCACCGTGCTGCTGCTGCCGGACACCCTGCGGCTGCCCGGCCCCGGCGACCCGCCGGTCACCACCGTCGGCCAGGCCATGGACAGCCTCGGCCCGTCCGCCACCCGCGACGGCCTCGCCACCGTGCTCGGCGCCCCGGTGGCCGGCACCTGGCGGCTGGACACCCCCTACCTGGAACTGCTGGTCGCCCAGCTCGGCGGCGTCCGGGTCGACACCAACGCCGAGACCCACGAGGGCGGCAAGGCCGACGGCAAGCTGCTCGCCGCCGCCGGGAAGAACACCCTGCTCAGCGGAAAGGCGGCGGTCGCCTACGCCACCCTCCAGGCGCCCGGCGAGAACCGGGACGCCCAGCTGGCCCGGTTCGGCCAGGTGATGGACGCGGTGGTGCGCACCATGCCGACCGAGTTCAAGGACGCCAAGGACGACGTGCACCGGATGAACGCGGTGCTCGACCCGTCGCTGCCCGAGGACGCCCTGGCCGGGGTGCTCGTCCAACTCGCCCAGCAGGCCAAGGACGGCCACCTCGGCACCAGCGCGCTGACCGTCAAGCCGGACGGCTCCCTGGACGAGGCCACCGCCGGCAAGCAAGTCAAGGACGTCCTCGGCAGCACGGTGAAGTCCGCCACCACCGGCGACGCCCCGGCCCGGGTCTCCATCCAGGACGCCACCGGCAACGACCAGGCGGCCGCCGCCGCACAGGTCCAGGTCGTCAACGCGGGCCTCACCTTCGTCCCCGGCGGGGCGAAGGGCACGCCGCAGGCGGCCAGTGAGATCCGCTACACCGACGACGCCCGGCAGGCCGCGGCGAAGTCCCTGGCGATCAGCCTCAACCTGCCGGAGACGGCGGCCAAGAAGGTCACCGACGCGCAGAACGCCGACCTGGTGCTGGTCCTCGGCAAGGACTACCAGCCGCCGAAGGCCCAGTAGCGCGGCTCTGCCCGGCCCCGCCCTGCACGGGCGGGCCCGGGCGGCCCCGGAAAACGGTTCCGGGGCCGCCCGGGCGGCGTGAGATCCTGGAATGCGATGCCCGGCCGCGTGCCGGGCCCGCCCCCAAGCAGCCGAGCCGGAAGAACACCGTGACCGCCACCGAGCACAGCCAGAACCTGATCACCGTCGCCGCCCAGGCTGCGGCCGACAAGCTGGCGCACAACATCATCGCGTTCGACGTCAGCGAGGTGCTGTCGATCACCGACGCCTTCCTGATCGCCTCCGCGAACAACGACCGCCAGGTCAAGTCGATCGCCGAGGAGATCGAGGACCAGCTGCGCGAGCAGCTGGACATCAAGCCGGTGCGCCGCGAGGGCGAGCGCGAGGGCCGCTGGATCCTGCTCGACTACCTGGACATCGTGGTGCACGTCCAGCACGCCGAGGAGCGCTCCTTCTACTCCCTGGACCGCCTCTGGAAGGACTGCCCCGAGCTCCCGCTCCCGGCCGACGCGCTCGCCTCGCGCAACCGCCCCGACGCGCACACCGACGAGGCCGGCAACGCCGTCTCGCCGGCCGAGGCCGCCCCGGCGGACGACTTCGGCGCCGAGGACTACAGCTGAGCCGGGACGCGCGGGGTCCGCGCATCGTCTTCTGGCGGCACGGCCAGACCTCCTGGAACCTCGAATCGCGTTTCCAGGGCACCACGGACATCGAGCTGACCGGTCAGGGCGTCCTGCAGGCCCAGCGGGCGGCCCGGCTGCTCTCCGGCCTGCGTCCCGACCTGCTGATCTCCTCCGACCTCCAGCGCGCCCGGCGCACCGCCGACGAGCTGGCCACGGTCACCGGCCTGGACGTGCAGCACCACGAGGGGCTGCGCGAGACCTACGCCGGCTCCTGGCAGGGGCTCACCAACGCCGAGATCCGCGAACGCTTCCCCGAGGAGTACGCGGCCTGGGCGCAGGGTGAGCCGGTCCGCCGCGGCGGCGGCGAGCTCTCCACCGAGGTGGCCGACCGCTCGGTGCCGGTGGTGCTCGACGCGGTCGGGAAGCTGCCGGAGAACGGCACCCTGGTGGTGGTCAGCCACGGCGGGACCATCCGCACCATGCTCGGGCGGCTGCTCGGCCTGGAGCCCGAGCTCTGGGAGTGCTTCGGCGGCCTGTCGAACTGCTGCTGGTCCGTGCTGGGCCGGGGCACGCGCGGCTGGCGCCTGCTGGAGCACAACGCGGGCACCCTGCCGCAGCCGGTCATCGGCGACGACACCTGAGGGACGCCGGAGGGGTGCCTGCGGGGGCGGATTTCGCAGTTCCGGGCCTGACCAGTTAGAGTCTTCCTCGTTCGCACGGAGGAAACGCAGACCGGAAAACGGGAAGCGGGAAATCCGGTGAGTGCGGGGCTGTAGCTCAGTTGGTAGAGCGCTTGCATGGCATGCAAGAGGTCCGGGGTTCAATTCCCCGTAGCTCCACTCCGCACCTGCGGTCCGCGAGGGCCGTGCGTGTCGCGGGGCTGTAGCTCAGTTGGTAGAGCGCTTGCATGGCATGCAAGAGGTCCGGGGTTCAATTCCCCGTAGCTCCACAGACAGCAGGAAGGCCGCCACCCACCGGGTGGCGGCCTTCGGCGTTCCCGGGGCACCTCCTCCGGGGGTGGCCCGGAGGACACCTCCTCAGGGGGCGCGTCCCGGCGGAGGTGCCCTCCTGGGCGTCCCTGGACGCGCCCGCCAGACGCCGTCCGGGCACCCGTCACCGGGCTCACTCGTAGCCGGACTGGTGGCAGGGGCGCAGCCAGCCGCCGGGCGGCAGAGCGGAGAGCTGCTCGATCCGCTCGCGGTCCTGCGCCCCCTCCGGGACGTAGACCACCACGTACGTCTCCGGCACCCCGGGCATCGTCAGGTACGAGGCGTTGAGCCGCACCGCCCCGACCACCGGGTGGTTGAACACCCGCAGCCACGTCTCCGGCGGCGCCACCTCCTGGCGCTCCCACAGCTCCCGGAAGAGCGCGCTGCGCGCCGACAGCTTCTGGACGTGCTCCTCCCAGGCCGGCTCGCCGACGTGCTTGCCGTAGGCGGAGCGCAGCACCGCGACCATCCGGGGCAGCGCCTCGTCCCGGTTCAGGAAGGGGTTGCAGCACGGCGGCGCGAGGAGCGTGCACCAGATGCTGTTGAAGCGGCCGGTGTCCGTCCGGACCCGGTTGGTGCCGAACAGCGACTCGTACGGCCGGTTGTACAGCAGCACGTCGAACCGGGTGTTGGAGACCGCCGCCGGCAGCGGCGCCAGCGCGTCGAGTATGACCTGGGTCGACGGGTCCAGTACCAGGGGCTCGGGCCCCGACGGCAGCGTGGCGGCGGACACCCCGGCCAGCCGGAACAGGTGCTCCCGCTCGGTGCCGTCCAGCCGCAGCGCCCGGGCCACCGCCAGCAGCACCTGCTCGCTGGCGTTGATCGGCCGCCCCTGCTCCAGCCACGTGTACCAGGTGACCCCCACCCCGGCGAGCTGCGCCACCTCCTCGCGGCGCAGCCCCGGCGTCCGGCGGCGCAGGCCGGGCGGCAGGCCGACGTCCTCGGGCGTGACCCGGGCCCGGCAGGCCTTGAGGTACCGGGCCAGCTCCGTCCGGCGGCGGTCCTGCGGGCGGGGCCCGGCGGGGGTGACGGTGCGGTCGTCCACGGTGGTCATACCCGCCATCGTGCCGCAGGCCGCGCGGCGCAGACAGGTGCTGCCAGTACCAGGATCAGCAGGCTCTAACCACCAGTACCGGCCCGGCCGCACGCTTGGTCCATGACGGACCTTCAGATCCGGCCCGCGGTGGCCGGCAGCACCACCCCCGGCCCGGCCGCCCGGCCCGGGCTGCTCCTCGCACTCGTCCTCTGCGGCCAGTTCATGGCCGTCCTGGACGTCTCCATCGTCAATGTCGCGGTCCCGACCATCCGCACCGACCTGCACGCCTCCGGCGCCGCACTCCAGCTGGTCATCGCCGGCTACACCATCGCGTACGCGGTGCTGCTCATCACGGGCGCCCGGCTCGGCGCCCGCCACGGCTACGGCCGGTTGTTCCAGCTCGGCCTGGCCGTCTTCACCGCCGCCTCGCTCGCCTGCGGCCTCGCCCCGGCGACCGGCTGGCTGATCGCCTTCCGGCTGCTCCAGGGCGCCGGCTCGGCCCTGATGGTGCCCCAGGTGATGAGCCTGCTCCAGCAGACCTTCACCGGCGCCGCCCGCACCCGGGTGCTCGGCCTCTACTCGGCGGTGCTGGCGGGGGGCATGGCCATCGGCCAGGTGCTCGGCGGGGTGCTGGTCAGCGCCGACCTGTTCGGTACGGGCTGGCGCCCGGTGTTCCTGGTCAACGTGCCGATCGGGCTGGCCCTGCTGGCGGCCGGCGCCCGGCTGCTGCCGAAGCTGCCGGGCGACCGCGACCGCGGCCTCGACATCCCCGGCCTGGTGGTGCTCGGTGCGGCCCTCGGGCTGCTGGTGGTGCCCCTGGTGCTCGGCCACGAGCTGGGCTGGCCGGTCTGGGGCTGGGCGATGCTCGCCGGCAGCGCCGTCCTGTTCGCCCTGTTCGCCGTGGTCGAGCGCGGGATCGCCCGGCGCGGCGGCCAGCCGCTGATCTCCGGCCGGGTGCTGCGGGCACCCGGGCTGCGCCCGGCGGCGGGCGGCCTGTTCATGATCATGGCGGCCTTCGCGGGCTTCCTGTTCTCCTTCGCCCTCCACCAGCAGGCCGGGCTCGGCCACAGCGCGCTGCGGGCCGGGCTCTGCTCGGCGCCGGTCGCGGTCGGCTTCGGGGTCTCCAGCCTGCGCTGGCAGCGGCTGCCCGCCCGGCTGCACGGCGTCCTGCCGGTGCTCGCCACTGTGCTGCTCGCCCCCGGCTACCTGCTGCTCGGCGTGCTGCTGGGCGGCGGTGCGGAGATCGGCCCGGTGGCGCTGGTGCTGATGACCGTGCTCGGGCTGGTCGCGGGCTGCGGGTACGCGCCGCTGTTCGCCCGGGCGCTGGGGGGCGTCGCCCCGGCGGACGCGGCGGACGCCAGCGGCGTGATGGTGACGGTCATCCAGCTCGGCCAGGTGGTCGGGGTGGCGGTGGTCGGCTCGGTCTTCCTCGGAGGGGTCGACCTGCCGGCTCCGGCCCGCGACTCCGGGCACGCGCTGCTGGTGACCACCGCCGTCATCGCGGGCGCCGTCGCGCTCGCCGTGGTCTTCGCCGCCCGCACCCGGCGGTCCGCGGGGTAGGGCCTGCGACAACGGATTAGTGGAGCACCCCTTCGACCGTGTAAAGTAGTCGATGTCGCCGAGGGAAACCGAAGGAAACAGAGGAAAACCTCCGGTGACAACGCAGGTCAAGGGGCTGTAGCTCAGTTGGTAGAGCGCTTGCATGGCATGCAAGAGGTCCGGGGTTCAATTCCCCGTAGCTCCACAGGAATCGAAGGCCGCCTCCCGTTTCGGGGGGCGGCCTTCGGCGTTCCCCGGACGATTCTCGTGGGGTGGTCCTCGGCGTTCCTTCGGTGTTCCCTCGGCAGTGGCCGGAGGTGCGGGGGCGGCCGGTTTTCGTGAACGGTTCGGCGGCCGGCCCCGGGGGACCGCTACCGTCGTGCCATGGCCGATCTGGAGCGCAGGCGCAACGAGGAGTTGGCCCGGATACTGCACCAGCTGGGCTGGAACCCGGAGCGGCTCGCCCGCGAGGTGAGCCTCGCCCTGCCGCCCGGCCTGGCGATCAGCTCCACCGCTCCGTACAAGTGGCGCGACCGCGGCATGGTGCCGCGCAGCCCGCACGACCAGGCCGTCTGCGAGGTGCTCGGCCGCGCCCTCGGCATCGCCGTCACCTACGAGCAGCTCTGGGGCCGGATGGGCGGCAACCGCGGCGCCAAGATCCTCTCGCCGAACCTGCTCACCGACCCGTGGACCGCCGACACCGCGCAGACCGCGCTGCGCGAGGCGGCGGCCGACGCCGGGCCGGTCCGCCTCACCGACCTCTTCCGCGGCGCCGACCTCGACCAGGCCGCCCGGCGCCTGGCCGTCCCGCCGCCACCGGTCGGCGGCGGCGAGGGCGCGCTGCGGATCGACCCCGGCCTGGTGGGCGACCTCGGACACTCCCACCGGAGCAAGCAGCGGCTGGAGCGGGCCTACGGCGGCGGCCTGGTGCTCGGCCCGGCCCGGGCCGAGCTGGCCCTCGTCGCCAAGCTCCTGGAGCTCGGCGGGTACGACGAGCAGCTCGGCCGCGCGCTGTACGGGACGGCCGCCCGGTTCGCCCGGCTGGCGGGCTGGGCCGCGTACGACCTCGGGCACGAGGCGGCCGCCCAGCGGGCGTTCGTCGCCGCACTGCGGGCCGCGCACCTCAGCGGGGAGCTGCGGCTGGGCGTGGGCGTGGTCGGCTGCCTGGTGGTGCTGGCCACCCAGAGCACGGGGGGACGGGGGTTGGACGTGCGCGGGCTGGACGCCGTCGGTGCGCTCTCCGGGGCGCTGGAGGCGGCCGGGGACGCGCTGGGTCCGGCCGACCGGGCGGTGCAGCTCGGGCGGATCGCCCGGGCGCACGGGCGGCGGGGCGAGCCCGAGGAGACGCGGAGGGCGGCCGAGCGGGCGTTCGCGGAGCTGGACGGGTTGGCGGGGGATGCCGGCGAAGGCGTCGGCGGGGGTGCTGCCGGAGGTGTCGGTGGGGGTGCCTTGGACGGTGTAGCCGACGGTGTTGCCGGGGGTGTTTTCGACGGTGTTGCCGACGGTGCTGCCGGGGGTGTTCCCGGGCCCGTCGGCCGGGGCTCCGGGGCCGTCTCCGCGGCGGCGGGCGGGTACGGCACCGCGGTGGCCGGAGGGGCCGGGGAGCTGCGGGCGGACCTCGCGGGCATGGTGGGGGAGGGGTACCTCTTCCTCGGTGACCACCGCCGCGCCCAGTCCCTGCTCGCCGGGGCGGTGGACGGCCTCGGCCCCGGCCGGGCCCGGGCCAGGGCGCTGCTGATGGTCAGGCTGGCTGACTCCCAGCGGCGCACCGGCCGTCACCGGGAGGCCGCCGCCACCGCCGACCGGGCCCGCGCCCTGGCCGCCGGAATGCAGTCCGAGCGGGTCGCCCGGGCGCTGCGCGACTTCGACGCGGCCTCCCGGGCGGGATTGCCGGGAGAGGCCTGAGGCCCTTGCGGTACCCTGAGCCCATGCGAACCGTGCGCCTGCTCCTTAGCCGGCCGCGCTGACCAGGACCGGCCCCGCTCACGGGCGGCTGCCGGAGTCGGCGTGGCGTCCCCTCCTGCGAGGGGCTTTTTTGTTTTCCACCGCCTTTTCCGAAACCGCCTCACCGCCTTGGCCGTCCGCGGCCGGTCACCCGTCCGGTCACCGGCCCGGTTCGCCCACTGACATCGATGGAGCCTGAAGGACCATGAGCGAGACGACCCCTGCTTCCGGCGCGGCCGACGCCGCAACCGAGCCGTTCCGGTACAGCGCCACCCTGGCGGCGGAGATCGAGTCCCGCTGGCAGGACATCTGGGAGAAGGAAGGGACGTTCCACGCCCCCAACCCGGCCGGCGACCTGGCCGACCCGGCCGCCGGTGACGTCGCCGCGAAGCCGCACAGCTTCATCATGGACATGTTCCCGTACCCCTCGGGCGCGGGCCTGCACGTCGGCCACCCGCTGGGCTACATCGCCACCGACGTCTACGCCCGCTACCAGCGGATGACCGGCCACAACGTGCTGCACACGCTGGGCTACGACGCCTTCGGCCTGCCCGCCGAGCAGTACGCGGTGCAGACCGGCACCCACCCGCGGGTCTCCACCGAGGCCAACATCGCCAACATGCGCCAGCAGCTGCGCCGGCTGGGCCTGGGTCATGACCCGCGCCGCTCGATCTCCACGATCGACCCGGAGTACTACCGCTGGACGCAGTGGATCTTCCTGCAGATCTTCAACTCCTGGTACGACGAGGAGGCCGGCAAGGCCCGCCCGATCGCCGAGCTGATCGCGCAGTTCGAGGCCGGCACCCGTGACGTCCCGGGCGGCGGCACCTGGGCGGAGCTGTCCGCCGCCGGCCGCGACGAGCTGCTGGGCGAGTACCGGCTGGCGTACTCCAAGGAGGTGCCGGTCAACTGGTGCCCCGGCCTGGGCACCGTGCTGGCCAACGAGGAGGTCACCGCGGACGGCCGCTCCGAGCGCGGCAACTTCCCGGTGTTCAAGTCCAACCTGCGCCAGTGGATGATGCGCATCACCGCGTACTCGGACCGCCTGATCTCCGACCTGGACCTGCTGGACTGGCCCGAGGCCATCAAGCTGCAGCAGCGCAACTGGATCGGCCGTTCCGAGGGCGCCCGGGTCGACTTCGCGGCCCCGGGCGACCAGAAGATCACCGTCTTCACCACCCGGCCCGACACCCTGTTCGGCGCCACCTACATGGTCCTGGCGCCCGAGCACGGCCTGGTCGACTCGATCGTCCCCGCCGCCTGGCCGGAGGGCGTTCCCGCCGAGTGGACCGGTGGCGCCGCCACCCCCGCCGAGGCCGTCGCCGCCTACCGCGCCGAGGCCGCCGCCAAGTCGGACGTCGAGCGCCAGGTCGAGGCCAAGGTCAAGACCGGCGTCTTCACCGGCGCCTACGCGGTGAACCCGGTCAGCGGCCGGCCCGTCCCGGTGTTCATCGCCGACTACGTGCTGATGGGCTACGGCACCGGCGCCATCATGGCCGTCCCCGCCCACGACCACCGCGACTTCGCGTTCGCCCGGGCCTTCGCCCTGCCGATGCGCTGCGTCGTCGAGCCCACGGACGGGCGCGGCGAGGACCCGTCGGCCTGGGACGACGCCTTCGACACCTACGACTCCGTCATCGTCAACTCCGAGCGCTCCGAAGGCGACCTGTCGCTGAACGGGCTGAGCGTCGTCGACGCCAAGGCCCACGTGACCGGGTGGCTGGCCGAGCGCGGCATCGGCGAGGGCACCGTCAACTACCGCCTGCGCGACTGGCTGTTCAGCCGTCAGCGGTACTGGGGCGAGCCCTTCCCGATCGTCTACGACGAGGACGGCGTCATGCACGCGCTGCCCGAGTCGATGCTGCCGGTCGAGGTCCCCGAGGTCGACGACTACTCGCCGCACACCTACGACCCGTACGACTCCACCTCCTCGCCGAAGACCCCGCTGTCGCGCAACGAGGACTGGGTCAACGTCGAGCTGGACCTGGGCGACGGCCCGAAGACCTACCGCCGCGAGACCAACACCATGCCCAACTGGGCCGGTTCGTGCTGGTACGAGCTGCGCTACGTCGACCCGTCCAACGGCTCGCGCGTCGTCGACCCCGCCAACGAGCGGTACTGGCTGGGCCCGACCGAGCAGAAGCCGGCCGGCGGCGTCGACCTGTACGTCGGCGGCGCCGAGCACGCGGTGCTGCACCTGCTGTACGCCCGCTTCTGGCACAAGGTGCTGCACGACCTGGGCCACGTCTCCTCGGTCGAGCCGTTCCACAAGCTGTTCAACCAGGGCATGATCACCGCCGACGTCTACCGCGACGAGCGCGGCTTCCCGGTGCCCGCCGCCGAGGTCGAGGAGCGCGACGGCAAGTACTTCTGGCAGGGCGAGCCCGTCAAGCGCGAGGCCGGCAAGATGGGCAAGTCCCTGAAGAACGCCGTCGCCCCCGACGAGATCGCCGACGAGTACGGTGCCGACACGCTGCGCCTGTACGAGATGTCGATGGGCCCGCTGGACGTCTCCCGCCCCTGGGACACCCGCGCGGTCGTCGGTTCGTACCGCTTCCTGCAGCGGCTGTGGCGCAACGTCGTCTCGGAGGCCACCGGCGAGCTGGTCGTCACCGACGAGGAGCCGGACGAGGCGACGCTGCGCGCGCTGCACAAGGCGATCGACGGCATCCGCGGCGACATGGCCGGGCTGCGCTTCAACACGGCCGTGGCCAAGGCGATCGAGCTGAACAACTTCCTGGTGAAGCGCGGCTCCACCCCGCGGTCGGTGGCCGACCAGCTGGTGCTGATGGTCGCGCCGCTGGCCCCGCACATCGCCGAGGAGCTGTGGCGCCGACTGGGCCACGGCGAGTCGCTGGCGCACACCGACTACCCGGTCGCCGACCCGGCGTACGTGGTGGACGAGTCGGTGACCTGCGTCGTGCAGATCAAGGGCAAGGTCAAGGCCCGGCTGGAGGTCGCGCCGTCGATCTCCGACGCCGAGCTGGAGGCGCTGGCGATGGCCGACCCGGCCGTCGTGGCGGCGATCGGGGACGCGCCGGTGCGCAAGGTCATCGCGCGGGCGCCGAAGCTGGTGAACATCGTCACGGGCTGACGGTCGACAGCTGACGGCTGATGGCTGACGGCTGACGGCTGTGGTGTGCGGGCGGGCGTCCTTCGGGGCGCCCGCCCGTTCGTCTTGTCCGTGTGCCTGTTGTCCGTGTGCTTGCGCGTGCTTCCGGCCGCCGGGCTCTCCGGACCGCCGGGCTCCCCGGGGCGGTGGGCTCCCCGGATCGGTGGGTTCCCCGGATTGGTGGGGCCGGGGCCCGGGGGGTCTGGGGTGCTTCGTGTGGCTCGGCGGGGCGGTCAGGTGCTCCGGAGTCCGTCGAGGAGGCGGGAGACGTGCGCGGGTGCCTCGGCCGGGTCGAGCGGGGCGTGGCCGACCAGCAGGCGGTACCAGAACAGGCCGAAGAGCTGGTCGGTGGCGGCCTCCAGGTCGGCGGTCGCGGGCAGTTCGCCGCGGTCGGCCCCGCGGGCGAGGATCCGCAGCACCACGGCTCGCCGGCTCTGCACCCAGGTGCGGAACGGTTCCTCGAACGCCGGGTCCAGCTGGGCCTCGGCCATCAGCCCGCGCAGCGCGCGCACCCGGAGCGGGTGCCGGGCGACCGAGTGGAGCGCGGCGACGAAGGCGACGAGGTCCTCGGCGGTGCTGCCGGTGTCCGGCTCGGGCATGCGCTGCGCGACCGTCTCGCGGTAGGAGTCGAGGACGAGCAGGGCCTTCGAGCTCCACCAGCGGTAGATGGTGCTCTTGGCGACCTCGGCCCGTGCGGCCACCCTTTCCATGGTGACGGCCTGGTAGCCGCTCTCCTCCAGGATCGCGGCGGTGGCGGCGAGGACGGCCTGGTGGGCCTCCTCGCTGCGGATCCGCCCACCGGTGCGGCGGGCTTTCTGCTCTGGCATGACAGCACGGTAGCAGCGGTGCTAGCTTTAATCGAAACGCGACGGATCGTTTTTATTAAGGGGAGAATCATGAGCGCAGTCGTGGTGTCGCACGGCCTGGGGGCCCGCGAGGACAGTGTCTGGTTCCCATATCTGGCCCGGGAGTTGGCGGTGTCCGGCGACATCGTCACGGTGCCCTCGCTGCCCGGTCCGCAGGCACCGGACCTGGCCGCCTGGCGGAGCGCCTTCGGCGCGGCCGCCCGCGCCGCCGGACCGGCCGGGGACACCGTGCTGGTCGGTCACAGCGTCGGCGGGGCCAACGTGCTCCGGTTCCTGGAGCAGTACGACGCCGAGGCACACGGCCGCTTCGCCGGCGTACTGCTGGTCGCTACGCCGGCCCGGGACGTCGGGTACGACGTGCTGAAGGAGTTCTTCGCCGAGCCGTTCGACTGGGCGCGGATCCGGGCCGCGGCGGACGGCTTCCGGGTCCTCCAGGCCCTGGACGACCCGGTCAACCAGCCGGACCCGGCCACGCACGCGCGCGACCTGGTGGCCGGGCTCGGCGCCACGGCGGTGCTGACGGCGGCGGGCGCGCACTTCGGGGCCACACCGGACGACCACGTGGAGGTGCCGGAGGCCGTGTGCCTGGTGCGGGAGCTGCTGGCGGCGCGGGCGTAGCGACCGCGGACGAAGGGGGCTCGGGCGTAGGGGGGCTCGGGCGTAGGGGGCCGGGATGTAGGGAGCTCGGGTGCAGGGGGCCGGGCGTAGGGAGGGGCGGCGGGCGCTGCCGGAGCCCGTCCCCGGACTGGGGGCGCGGGCCGGTTCGTCCGGCCGGCGCCCCCGGTCGGCCCCTTCTGTCGTCGTCGCGGGCCGGGTGGTTTCGGGCGGGTGCTCCCCGGACTGGTGCTCCCCAGGCTGGTGCTCCCCGGGCAGGGGAGGGGCCTTTTCGGGCCGGGCTGCCGTGAGTTGGGTGGTTCGCCCGGCGGGGCTTCGGGGCTTCGGGGCTGAGTGGGACGGGTCTCGGGGCTGCTCGGGACTCTTGGGGTTGAGCGGGAATCCTGGGGTTGAGCGGGACTCCCGGGGGCCGGCTCTGGGGGAGATCCCCGATCTGTCCCTGATCTCGGTTGTGGAGCCCCGTTTGCACTGCCCCCGGACCCCGCGCGGCGGCTACCGTGGAACCCTCGGTGGACCGGCCCGCGTTGGGCCCGGTGGGGGCCGGTTCGGCTGGCGGAAGGTGGTTCGTGATGGACATGCTCGGCGTGATGGTCGGCTTGGCCCTGCTCTTCGGACTGGCGATGGTGACGCTGGCCGTCGTGGGCACGGTGAAGGCCGCGAAGGCGGTCGCCAGGAAGGTCGAGCGGCACGAGGCCAACGCCCGGCGCGCGGTCGAGAACGTCACCCTCAAGGCGAAGACCTACACCAAGCCCGGCCCGCACGGCCAGATCTCGGCCGTCCGGCTCGGGCTGCGGACCTCGCTGGAGGGCACCCGCCAGGTCCTGGAGAGCGGCCTCGCCCAGGACGGCCAGCTCGGCGAGTCGCTCGCCCTGCTGCGACGGCTCGACGCCCACGCGGCGGAACTCGACGGCGAGCTGCGGATCCTGGAGCGCGAGCCGGACTCCGGGCGGATCGCGACCAAGCTCCCCGAGTTGCGGGAACGGGCCGGGCGGATCACCCACTCCGCCGAGACGATGCGCTGGGCCGCCCAGGACCGGATGCACCGGTTCGCGGACGACGAGCTGCGCCGGCTCAGCCAGGAGTGCGAGAGCGAGGCGGGGGCGCTGCGGCACTGGGACGCGTCGGGCGGCGCGGGCACCGGGGGCGGCGCGGCCGGGGACACGGCCGCTGGTGGTACCTCCGGGTCTGTCGGCGGGGCGTCCGGGGCCGGCCGGGAGCAGGCCCAGCGGGCCGGGCTGACCGACGGCCGGGGCGGGCGGCCCGGGGCCGAGGAGCTGCTGGGGCTGGCCGACCCGCTGGCAAGGCTGGCGGAGCGGCTGCGGAAGCCGTCGGCGGGCCCGTCGGCCGGCTGAACCGGCTGAACCGGCTGAACCGGCTGAACCAGCTGAACCGGCTGAACCGGTTGGATCGGTTGAGTCGGTTGGATCGTCCGAGTCGTCCGAATCGGCGGTCCCGTGCTCCTGGGGGCCGGGTTGCGTGCGACCCGGGCCCGGCGCGACGCGGGCCGTGGACTTGAGCGGTTGCGGCCCGGTGGGTCCCCGGATTCCGGGGTGCTCCCGGGCTTGCGCGTGACCCGGTCCGGGCGCTGTCATCCGGGCCGGGCGCGGAGTAACCTCCGCCTCATGCCCGCCGACCTCGCGCTTGTCACCGATTCCACGGCCTATCTGCCGCAGGAGGCCGTCGACCGGTACGGAATCTCCGTGGTCCCGTTGAGTGTCGCGGTCGGCGACACGGCCCTCGCCGAGGGCGTGGAGATCTCGCCCAAGGACGTGGCCGAGGCGCTGCGGGGCAAGCAGCGGGTGACGACGTCCCGGCCGAGCCCCGAGACGTTCGCCGCCGCCTACCGGGCGGCGGTGGAGGCGGGCGCCCGGGGGATCGTCTCGGTGCACATCTCCGGCGAGCTGTCCGGGACGGTGGAGGCGGCGCGGCTGGCTGCCGCCGAGGCGGCCGTTCCGGTGCGGGTGGTGGACAGCCGGCTGGTCGGCATGGCCCTGGGGTACGGCGTGCTGGCCGCCGCCGAGGCGATCGCGGACGGGCGGGAGCTGGCCGAAGTGGCCGAGGCCGTCACCCGGCGTACGGCACAGACCAGCGGTTTCTTCTACGTGGACACCCTTGAGTACCTGCGTCGCGGCGGCCGGATCGGGGCGGCGCGGGCGCTGCTCGGCTCGGCCCTGGCGGTGAAGCCGCTGCTGCACCTGGACGGCGGGCGGATCGAGCCGCTGGAGAAGGTGCGGACCGCCTCCCGGGCGATCGCCCGGCTGGAGGAGGTCGCGGTCGAGCAGGCGGGGGAGCGGGAGGTCGACATCGCCGTTCACCACCTGGCGGCCGAGGACCGGGCCGAGCCGCTCGCGGAACGGCTGCGCGGGAGGGTCCCGGGGTTGCGGGAGCTGTACGTGGGTGAGGTCGGCGCCGTGATCGGCGCCCACGCCGGGCCCGGGCTGCTGGCGGTCGTGGTCTCGCCGCGCTGAGGCGACTCGTGGTGGCGTGTGGTGGCGTGTGGCGTGTGGTGCGACGTGCGTGTGGTGCGAGGTGCGTGGTGCGCGTGGTGCGTGGTGCGTGGTGTGTGGTGCGCGGGGTCAACTCTGAAGAGCCCTCATCCCTCGTGCGAGTGACCTGATTTATCCACAACCCCCGGGTTTTCCACAGGTCTTCGGCCATTCTCGTGCGGGTCCCGGACCTGCTCCTACGGTGCTCCGCATGACGAGCCTGACAAGCCTGACGAGCATGAGGACCGGCGCGAGGAAGCGCCAGGAGATCAGCGAGACCGCACGCCTGCGGATGGTGGCCCTGCTCCCGGCGGCCGGGGGGTCGGCCGGGGCGGGAGGAACGACGACCACCGGGCCCCCGCCTGAACCGTCGTCCGCTGTGCCGTCGTCCGCTGAGCCGCCGTGCGTTGTGCCACCGACCGCTGAACCGTCGTCCGCTGAGCCGGGCGAGCCGTTGTTCGGGGAGCCGCCTGTGGTGCGGTCCGGGTTGCCGGCCGGTGCGCCGTCAGAGCCGTCATCGGAGCCGTGGTTCGGTGAGCTGCCCGGGGCGTCGGCGGGTGCGGTGGCAGGCAGCACGGCCACCGAGGGAGCAGCGGCCGCGGGTGGTACGGCCGCGGGCGGTGCGGTGGCCGGTGCGGCGGATCGTGTGCCGTTCCGGTTCGGCCCGGCGGTGGTGCTCGACCGGCGGGCCCTGGCGGGCCTGGTCCTCCTGCTGCTGCTCTCCGCGGGCTACGGCGTACAGCACTTCTGGCTGGCCCGGCCGCAACCGGTCGACGTACCGGGGGTGGCCGCCCCGGCGGAACCGGCGGGGAGCGTTCCCGGGGCGTCCGAGGCAGTCCCCGGTCCGGCTCCGCCCGGTGCGGGTGGCCCGGAGGCAGGCGCCGTGGTGGTGGTCGACATCGGCGGCCGCGTGCACTCGCCCGGCGTGCACACCCTCCCCAGCGGCGCCCGGGTGGCCGATGCCCTGCGCGTGGCCGGTGGCCCGCTGCCCGACACGGAGACCAAGAACCTCAACCTGGCGCGGGTGCTGACGGACGGTGAGCAGATCCTCGTCGGCGACCAGGCCGCACCACCGACCGGCGGGGCGGGCGCCGGGCCTCCCGCGGCCGCCGGGCCGAAACAGCCGGTCAGCCTGAACCACGCCACCCTCGAACAACTCGACACGCTCCCCGGGGTCGGGCCGACGCTCGCCCAACGCATCCTGACGTTCCGCGCGGCCCACGGCTCGTTCCGTTCACTCGACCAGCTCCGGCAGGTGAGCGGCATCGGCGAGCGCACCTACGCGGAGATCAAACCGATGCTCACCCTCTGACCGGAGGCCTGGTCCGACCTGCCTCGATGTGCTGACCACCGGTCCCCACCCACCCGCCCGCCGACCCAGTTGAAGGGAGGTGCCGCCATCGCCGCCAGCACGGCCGTCGACCTCCGGCTGACCGCCCGTCCGTCCCCAACCCCCTTTCCGGTCAGCGACCTTCGACTGCTCCTGCCTGCCGTCGCGGCGTGGGCCGTCACGGCGGCCGTCCTCGGCCCGGGCGCGGGCCACGGTCTCCTGCTGCTCCTTGCAGCGGGCGCGGCCGCGGTCGTCGCCGTCTTCCTGCTCGCCCGCCCGGGCGTGCGGCGGCGCCGAGGCGCCGGCGTGACGGCGGCCGCGGTTCTGCTCACCGGTGCGGCGGCCACCGCCGTGACCCTGCTGCACACCGCCGACCTACACCGGGGTCCGGTGCCGGCGCTGGCCCGGGTCGCGGGCCCCGCCCCCGCGGTGGACGTCGAGCTGACGATCACCGGCGACCCAAGGGCCCACACCTCCCGGACCAGGGGGACGACCGCCGGGCAGGCCGTCCTCACCGTGGACGCCGTGGTGGACCGGGTCACCGTCCTGGCCGGCTCCGAGCCGGGGCCGGGCGTCGGCGCGACCAGGACCCGGACCCCGGTGACGGTGCTGGCGCGCGGGCCGGACATCGGCCAGTGGCAGCGGCTGCTGCCGTCGGCCCGGGTGGCCGTCGAGGCCGATGTCCGCCCCGCGGGGGAGGGACACGACGACGAGTCGGCCGCGCTGCTGGTCGCGCACGGGCCGCTCCGGGAGCTCGTACCGCCGAGCCTGCCGCAGCGGGTCGCCGGCCGGCTGCGGGCGGGTCTGCGGTCCGCGAGCGACGGGCTCCCGCCGGACGCGCGAGGACTGCTCCCGGGGTTGGTCGTCGGGGACACCTCCCGGCTGCCCGGCGACCTCCTGGACGCCTTCCGGGCCACCGACATGGCACACCTGGTCGCAGTGAGCGGGGCCAACCTCGCGATCGTCCTCGGCGTCCTGCTCGGTGCGCCGGGGCGGGCCGCTACCCCCGAACGGCGTGGCCTGGCAGCTCTGCTCGGGCTCTCCCTGCGCACCACCGCGTTGCTCGGCACGGCCGTCACGCTGGCCTTCGTCACCATCTGCCGGCCTGAGCCCAGCGTGCTGCGGGCGGCCGGCACCGGCTTGATCGGCCTGCTCGCGCTGGCGACCGGCCGTCCGCGCCAGGCGGTGCCCGCCCTGTCCGGCACCGTCCTGCTCCTGGTGCTGCTCGACCCCTACCTGGCGCGGTCGTTCGGCTTCCTGCTCTCGGTGCTCGCCACCACCGGCCTGCTGGTCCTCGGCCCGCACTGGGCCCGGGCCCTGCGGGCGCGCGGCTGGCCGCACCACCTGGCGGGTGCCGTAGGGGCGACGGCCGCGGCGCAGGCGCTCTGCGCGCCCGTGACGGTGGTGCTGTCCGGGCACATCAGCCTCGTCGCCGTCCCCTGCAACCTGCTGGCCGAGCTGGCGGTGGCGCCGGCGACTCTGCTCGGCTTCGCGGTGCTCGTACTGGACCCGTTCCTCCCGGCGCCGGCCCGGCTGCTCGCGGAGGTGGCCGGGCTGCCGGCCGGCTGGCTGGCAGCGGTGGCCCGGCACGGCGCCGACCTGCCGGGAGGCCGGCTCTCCTGGCCGGGCGGACTCCTCGGTACGGTGACGCTCGCCCTGGCGACCGTGGCGCTGTGCTGGACGGTGCCGCTCCTGCTGCCCCGGCGTACGGCCGCGACCGGCCCGCGCGTTCGCCGCGGTTGGATCCGGCCGGTGGTCGCGGGCCTTCTCCTCCTCGTCCTGCTGGCCGTGCTGCTGCGCCCGCCCCAGCTCACCCGGCTCGCGACGGGCTGGCCGCCCCCGGGGTGGCGGCTGGTCATGTGTGACGTGGGGCAGGGCGACATGCTGGTGCTGCCGGTGACCTCGGACGGTGGCACGGCCACGGACAGCGCGGTGGTGGTCGATGCCGGTCCGGACCCGCAGGCGGCGGACCGTTGTCTGCGCGACCTCGGGATCACCCGGGTTCCGCTGTT
Organism: Kitasatospora sp. NPDC056181; assembly: GCF_042266225.1. Lineage (NCBI taxonomy): Bacteria > Bacillati > Actinomycetota > Actinomycetes > Kitasatosporales > Streptomycetaceae > Kitasatospora > Kitasatospora sp. NPDC056181. The sequence continues at coordinate 34,993 of NZ_JBHJUK010000053.1, read as the reverse complement.
GCTGCTGACCCACTTCCACGCCGATCACGTGGAGGGCGTGCCAGGGGTGTTGCGGGGGCGCGCGGTCGGGGCGGTCGAGGGGACGAGTGTGAACGATCCGCCGGGCGAGGCGGCCCGGGTGACCGGGTGGGCGGCGGCCGCGGGAATTCCCGTGCTGAGGGCCCGGCGGGGTGAACGGAGGTCGGTCGGGCCTGGCTTGTCCTGGCAGGTGGTCTGGCCGGAGGCCGAGCTGCCGGGTGATGCGACCGGAGCCAACAACGCCAGCGTCGCGCTGCTGGTGACCGTCGCGGGCGGGCTGGAACTGGCTCTGCTGGGTGATCTCGAACCGCCGGCGCAGTCGGCGTTGTCGGGGAGATTGGGAAGCGGGGTCAAGGTGGACGTTCTGAAGGTGGCCCATCACGGCTCGGCGCATCAGGACTGGGGCCTGGCCTCGGCCCTGCGCCCTCGGCTGGCGTTGATCTCCTGTGGCGAGGGCAATCCGTACGGCCATCCGTCGGCGAGGACGGTCGACCACCTGCGTGCCCTCGGTGCGACGGTGCTGCGCACGGACCGTGCCGGGGACATCGCCGTGACGGGTGACACCCCGGCGCGCCTCGGCGCCGTGGTCCACCCGCACGATGCCGAGGCCCTGCACGGTTCCCGCGCTTCCCGTCCGCTCCACCCGGTGGGCGGGCCGCGCGGCCCGCCCACCTGAGCGCCTCCTCCGGCTCACTCGCTCTCCCCCACCGGGAGGAGGGGACAGGGCAGGCAGGGCGCGCGAGGGAGAGGTGCATGAGGGAAGGGGGCACGTGCGAGGACGTGGCTCAGATGGCGCGCCGGCCCCGGGCAGTGCCCGGGGCCGGCGCGGAAGCGGCGTGATGGCCGTGCAGAACGGTCCGGAACCGTCCGCCAAGGTCCAGAATTTGTCCGGCCGTGAAGCCGAGAGGGAGCGCGAAGCCGAGAGGGAGGGAGCGGGCGGGGCGAAGGCAGAGAGGCCAGGGCACCGCCAGGACGCCGGGCGGTGAGGATCAGCCCTCTTCGCGCCAGCCGTCGGCCTCGGCGGCGATGGCGTCGAGGGCACGCAGATGGCCGGGGGTCCAGCCGTCCTCAGGGGGTTCCACGACCACCAGCCACTGGGCGTCCTCGGCGTCGTCCTCGCCGGCCAGGGCGTCCCGGACGATTTCCAGTTCGCCGAGGTCGGGGTGGTTGGCACTGAGCTCCTCCGCGGCCTCCTCGGCGGCGTCGCGGTCGGGCAGGACGAGGAGCTGCCGGGCGTTCGGATCGAAGGCGTCCGGCTGGTCGATGGTGTGGTCGTCGGTCACCGGTCCATTCTCCAAGGCGCTCCCGCGGGCGCGGCGCCCACCCCCCGGACGCCCCTGTCGCCCAGTAACCAGTAACCAGAGCCCAGCGCATCGCACCCCACCCCGCACCCAGCGCGCCGCACCCCCGAGTCCGCGGCCCCGCGCCCAGTGCCCCCGAGTCCGCGGCCCCGCGCCCGCGCCCTGCGCCCCGCTGGCCGGGCAGGCCTGTCCGTGCCGCGTGGGATGCTGGTACGCGATGGCCAGGAAGAGTGCACCCGATGACCTGCTCGCCCCGCTGACCCTCGCGGTCGGTCAGGAGGAGTTGCTGCTGGACCGCGCGGTCGCCCAGGTGGTGGCGGCGGCGAAGGCGGCGGACCCGGACACCGACGTACGTGATCTCGCGCCCGGGAGCCTCCAGCCCGGCAGCCTGGCCGAGCTGACCACGCCCTCGCTCTTCGCCGAGCGCAAGGTGATCGTGGTCCGCGCGGCCCAGGACCTCGGCGCCGACTCCGTGAAGGAGGTCAAGGCGTACATCGAGGCCCCGGCCGAAGAAGTGATCATGGTGCTGGTCCACGCGGGCGGCGCCAAGGGCAAGGGGTTGCTGGACGCGGGGCGCAAGGCCGGCGGCCGCGAGGTCGCCTGCGCGAAGCTGGCCAAGGCGTCGGAGCGGCTGGCCTTCGTGAAGGGCGAGTTTCGGACGCTCGGGCGGTCGGCGACCCCGGAGGCGTGCCAGGCGCTGCTGGACGCGCTTGGCAGCGACCTGCGCGAGCTGGCGGCGGCGTGCAGCCAGCTCACCTCGGACGTCGAGGGCACGATCGACGACACGGTGGTGGCCCGCTACTACAGCGGCCGGGCCGAGGCGACCGGCTTCGAGGTGGCGGACCTGGCGGTCACCGGCCGGGCCGCCGAGGCGCTGGAACGGTTGCGCTGGGCGCTGGCCGTGGGGCAGCCGCCGACCGGCATCACCTACGCGCTGGCGTCCGGGGTGCGCAGCATCGGCCGGCTGGCCACCGCCGGGCGGAACATGCGCCCGGCCGACCTGGCGCGCGAGCTGGGCATGCCGCCGTGGAAGGTCGACCGGGTCCGCCAGCAGATGCGCGGCTGGACGGGCGACGGCGTGGCCACCGCCCTGACCGCGATCGCGCAGGCGGACGCCGCTGTCAAGGGGGGCTCCGACGACCCGGCCTACGCCCTGGAACGCGCCGTGGTCGCCGTCGCCCGGGCCGCCCGGGCCGGCTCCCGCCCGTACTGAGCGGCGAGGGAACGGCCAGGGCGGCGAGGGAACGGCCAGGGCTGAGAGGGCGCAAAAGCAACGGCGAGGACGGCAAGGGAGCGGCCCGCGCGGAGGAGACCCGTACGGGCGGGAGCGGCAGGTCCGGGGCGAGGTCTGGGGCGTGCCCCGAGCTGGCCGGGCAGAAGCCCCCGCCTACTTCCCGCCGATCGCCTTGAGGATGTCCCGGGTGTCGTCGAGCATGGCCCGCCGGACGGTGTCGCGCTCCAGCGTGGCGTCCTTGCCGAGCTGGTAGTTGTCGGTCCAGTAGAGCGAGAACGTCATGCCGCCGTCCCTGACCACGAGGTAGTAGTTGATGTCGTGGAAGGTCTTGTCGGAGCTGGTCGGCTCGTCGCCGTACGCGTAGTACGCCTCCTGGCCGAGGTTCGGCACGTCGGCGATCTCGAACTTCTGCTGCTCGAAGTAGTGCCGGGTGGCGGCGTACTCGGGCGAGGAGTCGACGGCCTTGTGCAACTCGACGCGGATGTCGAGGGTGGCGTAGTCCGGCGTGTCGCTCCCGCTGACGGAGCGTTTCATCAGGGCGTAGCACCGCATGATGTCCATGGAGTCGCTGCGGCCGGTGTGCTCCAGCGGGTAGTTGTCCACCATCTTGTACTTCTGCCGGAACGCGGTGAGTTTGCCCGCCTCGCAGATCTTGTCGATGGCGTGGTACCCGTGGATGCTCTGCGCCGAGGAGTGGCCCTGCACCATCCGGGGCACGACGGCCACGGCGCCGGACCAGACGACCGAGGCGAGGATGGCGCCCACGAACGCCCAGACGGCGTTGCGCCGCAGGTTCCCGCCCTTGCGGCCCGTCCCGCCCGCGCCGCCTGACCCGCCGGGCCCGCCGGCCGGCCCGGACGGGGCCGGCGGCAGTCCGGGGGAGGTGGGCGGCAGTCCGGGCGAGGAGGGCAGCCCGGGCGGCGGGCCGAACCCGGGTGCGCCCGCCGGCCGCGGTGGCTGCTGCGGGAAGCCGGTGAACCCCGGCCCGCCCTGGGCCGGCGGTGGTGGCGGTGGCGTCGCCATAGGTGGTCCCCCCTGGGCCTTCGAGGCCTTCAGTGCTTCCGTGCATTCGGTGGCGTCGTTGAGACCGACGAATCCAGCGGAACAGCGAATTCGAGCTGTGACGAGTCCGGCGACGCGCCTTCGCCGAAGTCGGGCGCTGCCGAGGCCACGCGTTGCCGAGGCCACGCGTTGCCGAAGCGGCCGCCGAAGCAGTCCGCGTACTCGCCGTACGGCGCCTGCCGCCGAGGAGGCCGCCGCGACCGTGATCCCGGAACCGCCGTGACCGACCATAGCGGTCGGACCACAGAACGCGACAGGCGCCGCAGCAGCCTCTGGGGAGAGGTCCGCTGCGGCGCCTGCCGTACTGCCTTTGCACCGCACCCGCGTGGCGAACGCAGGCCGCGTACGGTGCGAGTCTCGATTCTCACCTCGGGGGTCCGGGTAGAGGGCCGGTTCGTCCCGAGGGGGTGGGGCCGGTGGCCCCGGGGCGTCAGGCCTGGACGGCGTTGACGCGCTTGGTGATGGCCGACTTCTTGTTGGCGGCCTGGTTGGCGTGGATGACGCCCTTGCTCACGGCCTTGTCGAGCGCCTTGGAGGCGGCACGGGCCAGCACGACGGCCTTCTCGGTCTCGCCGGCGGCAGCGGCCTCACGGGCCTTGCGCAGAGCGGTCTTCAGCGAGGACTTGACGGCCTTGTTGCGCAGGCGCGCCTTCTCGTTGGTCTTGTTGCGCTTGATCTGGGACTTGATGTTCGCCACGAAAGTGCCTCAGTCTTGTGTGTAAACGGTTTGAACGGGCTGCACCACGCGGCCGTCGGACCAGCTGAGAGGGCATGCCGAGGCCAGGTGCAGCGGCCAACGCTACCAGGGGCGCAGCCCCCGCCCCAAACCGGTCGGCCGCCGGCCGGCCTGTCGGGCGGCCCCGTCGGCCGGCCTCCCGCCGTGAGCCGTCCGGGGCCGGCGGGGCGGAGCAGGGGCGGCAGCGGACGGATCAGGCCCGGAGCACCGGCTCGCCGTAGTGCTCGACCTCGGGGAACGGCGCGTAGAAGCGGTGCAGCAGCTCCCGCCAGCGACCGTACTCGGCGGAGCGGCGGAACCCGTCCGTGTGGTCCTCCAGCCGCTCCCACTCCACCTGGAGCAGGAACCGCGACGTGTGGCCCTCGTCCAGGCAGCGCCGCAGTTCCAGCGAGCGGAAGCCGGGCTGGACCGCGATCAGCGGCCGGGCCTGCGCGAAGGCGGCGAGGAAGGCCTCCTCCTGGCCGGGGACGACATCGAGAAGCGCGCTTTCCAGGATCATGCGACCGCATCCTGCCGCAGCTCCGGGCACCCGGGAGGTGCCGTCCGGCACTCGGGAGACGCTCTCCGGTCCCCAGGGCGCCCTACCCGTCCGACTCCCTGCGGCAGCGCCGTCCGGCGCCCCGCGGCAGCACCGTCCGATGCTCCGCGGCAGTACCTTCCGGCATCCCGGGGGCAGCACCTCCGACGCCCCGGGGAGGTGCCGTCAGCGCCCCCGGGGAGGTACCGTCCGGCGTCCGGGGAAGAACCGAACGGCGGCGCACGTCGTGCTCGTGGGAGTATGGGAGGAACTATTTCGATCGGACGACTGTCCGGTCCCCGGGAAGCCGGTCAGCGATGACCCGGACGCACCCGGCCCCCGGACCAACGGAGAATCGGACCAAGGTGCCCGCGACCCCCAGCAATGTGCCAGAGCCCAGCCGTACCGACCCGGCGCTGATCCGCAACTTCTGCATCATCGCCCACATCGACCACGGCAAGTCGACGCTCGCAGACCGGATGCTCCAGATCACCGGTGTGGTCGACCCGCGGCAGATGCGTGCCCAGTACCTCGACCGCATGGACATCGAGCGCGAGCGCGGCATCACCATCAAGTCGCAGGCCGTCCGCCTCCCATGGGCGCCGAAGACCGGGGCGAACGCCGGTACGACGCACATCCTCAACATGATCGACACCCCGGGTCACGTGGACTTCACGTACGAGGTGTCCCGCTCCCTCGCGGCCTGCGAGGGCACCATCCTCGTGGTGGACGCCGCCCAGGGCATCGAGGCACAGACCCTCGCCAACCTGTACCTGGCGTTGGAGAACGACCTCACGATCGTCCCGGTGCTCAACAAGATCGACCTGCCGGCCGCCCAGCCGGAGAAGTACGCCGCGGAGATCGCGCACATCATCGGGTGCGACCCGTCCGACGTGCTCCAGGTCAGCGCCAAGACCGGCCTCGGCGTCGAGGACCTGCTCGACCACATCGTGAACACCATCCCGGCCCCGGTCGGCGTCAAGGACGCCCCGGCCCGCGCGATGATCTTCGACTCGGTGTACGACTCCTACCGCGGCGTGGTCACCTACGTGCGTGTCGTGGACGGTCAGCTCACCAAGCGCGAGCGGATCGCGATGATGTCGACCGGCGCGACCCACGAGCTGCTGGAGATCGGCGTCATCTCGCCCGAGCCGAAGGTCGCCGACGGTCTCGGCGTCGGCGAGGTGGGCTACATCATCACCGGTGTGAAGGACGTCCGGCAGTCCAAGGTCGGTGACACCATCACCTCGATGCACAAGGGTGCGACCGAGGCGCTGGGCGGCTACAAGGACCCGCGCCCGATGGTGTTCTCCGGCCTCTACCCGCTGGACGGCTCGGACTACCCGCTGCTCCGCGACGCCCTGGACAAGCTGCGGCTGAACGACGCCGCGCTGGTCTACGAGCCGGAGACGTCGGTGGCGCTGGGCTTCGGCTACCGCTGTGGCTTCCTCGGCCTGCTGCACCTGGAGATCATCCGGGAGCGGCTGGAGCGCGAGTTCAACCTCGACCTGATCTCCACCGCCCCGAACGTGGTCTACCGCGTGGTGATGGAGGACGGCTCCGAGCACACGGTCACCAACCCGAGCGAGTTCCCGACCGGCAAGATCGCCGAGGTGTTCGAGCCGGTCGTGCGCGGGACCATCCTGGCGCCGAACGAGTTCGTCGGCGCGATCATGGAGCTCTGCCAGTCCCGCCGCGGCAACCTCCAGGGCATGGACTACCTCTCCGAGGACCGGGTCGAGTTGCGCTACACCCTCCCCCTCGCGGAGATCGTCTTCGACTTCTTCGACCAGCTGAAGTCCAAGACCCGCGGCTACGCCTCGCTCGACTACGAGCCCATCGGCGAGCAGAGCGCCAGTCTGGTGAAGGTCGACATCCTGCTGCACGGCGACGCGGTGGACGCGTTCTCCGCGATCGTGCACAAGGACAAGGCCTACAACTACGGCGTGATGATGGCGGGCAAGCTGCAGAAGCTGATCCCGCGCCAGCAGTTCGAGGTGCCGATCCAGGCGGCCATCGGCTCCCGGGTCATCGCCCGTGAGACGGTCCGCGCGATCCGCAAGGACGTTCTCGCCAAGTGCTACGGCGGTGACATCTCGCGTAAGCGCAAGCTGCTGGAGAAGCAGAAGGAAGGCAAGAAGCGGATGAAGATGGTCGGCCGCGTGGAGGTGCCGCAGGAGGCCTTCATCGCCGCGCTGTCCACCGACGCCGAGGCGCCGAAGGAGAAGAAGTAACCGACGGCGCACGAGAGGCCCGGGGCGAACCGCCCCGGGCCTCCGGCATGTCCCGGGCCCTCGACACCCGCCCCGACCCCTCGGCACGTCCCGGCGCACCGGGGGGTGCGTGGTCACCGGCCGGCGGTGCCGTGGCTCCGGCACCGCCGGCCCGTCGGGGTCACCGCAGGGACCACACCACGCCGTTGACGATGAGCGCCTTGATCAGCCGCCCGGTCAGGCCGGTGAGCACGGTGGGCCGCATCGAGTCGTCGCCGTGGATCAGCTGGACCATCCCGTCCCGGCGGCCGAGGCTCAGGCACTGCACCGCGTACCGGAACGCGAAGGGCTTGTCGGCGCCCCCGGCGAGCAGCCCGCCGAGGTAGCGGCCCATCGGCAGGGCGGTGGCGCAGCTCATCCGCAGGGTGCCGGTGCCGGGGACGGTGACCTCGGCGGCGTCGCCGATCACGTGGACGTCGGGGTGCGAGACCGAGCGCAGGTGGTCGTCGACCACGGCCTGGCCGGCCGCGTTGACGGTCAGACCGGCCTCGGCGGCCAGCGGGTGCGGCTCCAGGGCGGCGGCCCAGGCGACCAGGTCGGCGGGGATCCGGCCGGCGGTGGTGTCCAGGCCGGCCGGGTCGACGGCGGTGACGGTGCTCTGCTCGTGCACCTCGACGCCGAGCCGGGCCATGACGTCCAGGATGTGGCGGCGGCCGCGGGCCGAGAGCCAGCCGCCGACCTGGCCGGCGGCGACGATCCGGACCGTCCAGCGGGGGTGGGCCTCGGCGATCTCGGTGGCCAGTTCGATGCCGGTGGCGCCGCCGCCGACCACGGCGACGGTGCCCGGGCGGTCGGCGGCGCGCAGGCGCGCGCCCAGTTCGGCGGCCCGCTCGGCGGGGTAGGCGTGCTCGGCGGCGCCGGGGACGCCGTGCCAGGCGGTGCGGCTGCCGAGGGCGTAGACCAGGGTGTCGTAGGGGATGGTCTCGCCGGTGTCCAGCGTGACCTTGCGGGCGTCGAGGTCGAGGGCGGTGGCGCGCGCCGGGATGTGCCGCACGCCGCGGCCGCGGACCACCTGGGCGACGGTCGGCCGCTGCGCGGGGTGGCCGGCGGCGGTCTCGTGCTGGCGGACGCGGTGCAGGAAACGGGTCTCGGGGGCGACGAGGGTCACCCGGTTGCGCCGTCCGCCCGCCCGGGCCGCCGCGGCCAGCCCCGCGTAGCCGGCACCCAGTACGACGATCTGCTTCTCGGCCATGTCGTCCGCCTCCTCCGAAGCGCCCTCTCGAAGCGCCCGCTGTGTTCTGCGTTCGCTGCGGGCCTGCGCCCGCCGCGTTTTCGGGAAGGGGACGACGTGGCCGCCCGGACCGTGACAGTGACCTGTGTCACGTTCCGGATGCGGGGTCGGGTCAGCCGGCGGTCGGCGTGATCCGGGTCAGCCGGCAGCCGGTGCGATCCGGGTCAGCTTCTCGGGGTTGACCACCACGTAGGCCTCGGTGATCCGGCCGTCGGAGACGGTGAAGGCCAGCACGCCGCCGACCGCGCCGGACTCGTCGATCCAGAGCAGGCCCGGTTCGCCGTTGACCAGCGCGAGGTCGAGGCGCATGCGGGGGGTGAACCACTTGGCGATCAGGCCGCGGACCAGTCGGGAGACCTTGTCGGCGCCGAACACCGGGCGGGCGCCGGCGCTGACGATGCCACCGCCGTCGGAGTGCCAGACGATGTCCGGGTCGAGCACGGAGAGCAGGCCCTCGATGTCGCCGCGGGTGGTCGCGGCGGCGAACGCCTCCACCGCCTGCCGGTGCTCGGAGGGGTCGGCGGTGGCGCGGCGTCCGCCGTCCTTCACCCGGCGCCGGGCCCGGGAGGCGAGCTGGCGGGTGGCCTCGGGGGAGCGGTCGAGCGAGGCGGCGATCTCGTCGAAGCCGACGGAGAAGACGTCGTGCAGCACGAACGCGGCGCGTTCGGCCGGGGTCAGCTGCTCCAGGACGGTGAGCAGCGCCAGGGAGACCGACTCGCCGAGCTCGGCCAGCTCGGCCGGGGAGGCGGGGGAGTCCTGGTAGGAGACGGCCGGCTCGGGCAGCCACTCGCCGAAGTAGGCCTCCCGGCGGGCCCGCGCGGAGCCGAGCTGGTCGTAGCAGAGCCGGGTGACGACGGTGGTGAGGAAGGCCCGCGGGTCGGCGACGGTGGAGTGGTCGACGGACCGCCAGCGCAGCCAGGCCTCCTGCAGGACGTCCTCTGCGTCGCTGAACGAGCCGAGCAGCCGGTAGGCGACCGAGCCCAGGTAACGCCGGTTCGCCTCGAAGGCGTCCGGGCCGGCGTCCGGGCCGGCGTCCGGGTTCGTTCCCGGGTTCGCGTCCGGGCCGGTGGTCGGGTTCGTGCCCGGGATCGCGTCCGGGCCGGACACGGCCGCAGCCGACGGGTCGTCACTCACGGGCCCCACGGTAGCGCCCGCCACCCGCAAGACGAAGAGCCGGAGGGGGACGTCGTGACGCCGACGTCCCCCTCCGGCTCCTCCGCCGGGCGTGACCGGTCAGTCGACCTCGGCCACCGCCTCGGCGAACTGTGCCTTGTACAGCCGCGCGTACGCGCCGTCGGCGGCGATCAGCTCGTCGTGCGTGCCCTGCTCGACGATCGAGCCGCTCTCCATCACCAGGATCACGTCGGCGTCCCGGATGGTCGAGAGGCGGTGGGCGATCACGAAGCTGGTGCGGCCGGTGCGCAGCCGGGCCATGGCGCGCTGGATCAGCACCTCGGTACGGGTGTCGACCGAGCTGGTGGCCTCGTCCAGGACGAGGATCGACGGCTGGGCGAGGAACGCCCGGGCGATGGTGATGAGCTGCTTCTCGCCGGCGCTGACGCCGGTGCCCTCGTCGTCGATCTTGGTGTCGTAGCCGTCCGGCAGGGTGCGGACGAAGCGGTCGACGTGCGCGGCCTTGGCCGCCTCGACGACCTGTTCGCGGGTGGCGCCGTCGGCACCGTAGGCGATGTTCTCGGCGATGGTGCCGCCGAACAGCCAGGTGTCCTGGAGCACCATGCCGATGCCGGAGCGCAGGTCCTCGCGGGACATCGCGGCGATGTCGACCCCGTCGAGGGTGATCCGGCCGCCGCTGACCTCGTAGAACCGCATCAGCAGGTTGACCATGGTGGTCTTGCCGGCGCCGGTGGGGCCGACGATGGCGACGGTCTGCCCGGGCTCGACCTTGAGCGAGAGGTCCTCGATGAGGGGCTTGTCGGGGTCGTAGCGGAAGGAGACGTCCTGGAAGGCGACCCGGCCGCGGACGGCGTCGGGGCGTTCCGGCATGGCCGGCTCGGGGGTCTGCTCGGGCGCGTCCAGCAGTTCGAAGACGCGTTCGGCGGAGGCGACGCCGGACTGCACCAGGTTGGCCATGCTGGCGACCTGGGTGAGCGGCTGGCTGAACTGCCGCGAGTACTGGATGAAGGCCTGGACGTCGCCGATCGACAGCGCGCCGCCGGCCACCCGGAGCCCGCCGACCACGGCGACCAGCACGTACTGCAGGTTGCCGATGAGCATCATCGCGGGCTGGATGATCCCGGAGATGAACTGGGCCCGGAAGCTGGACTCGAAGAGCGACTCGTTGTGCTCGCGGAAGGTCTCGGCGGACTCCTTCTGCCGGCCGAAGACCTTGACCAGGGCGTGCCCGGTGTACATCTCCTCGATGTGGGCGTTGAGCTGTCCGGTGGACTTCCACTGCTGGACGAACTGCGGTTGTGCCCGCTTGCCGACCTTGGTCGCCACGACCACCGAGAGCGGCACCGAGACCAGCGCGATCAGGGCGAGCAGCGGCGAGATCCAGAACATCATGGCCAGCACGCCGACGACGGTGAGCAGCGAGTTCACCACCTGGCCCATGGTCTGCTGCATGGACTGGCTGATGTTGTCGATGTCGTTGGTGACCCGGCTCAGCACCTCGCCGCGGGGCTGCTTGTCGAAGTAGCTGAGCGGCAGCCGGGCGAGCTTGGCCTCGACGTCCTGGCGCAGCCGGTAGCCGGCCCGCTGGATGGCGGTGGTGGCCAGCCGGCCCTGGACGATGCCGAAGAGGGCGGAGGCGACGTAGATCGCCAGCACCCAGAGCAGCACGGTGCCGATCGCCCCGAAGTCCATGCCCTGGCCGGGGGTGAAGTCGATCGAGGAGAGCAGGTCGGCGACGCTGCCGTCGCCGCCGGCGCGCAGGCCCGCGACGACCTGCTCCTTGGAGGTGCCGGCCGGGAACTTGGCGCCGACGACGCCGGCGAAGATCAGGTCGGTGGCGTTGCCGAGGATCTTGGGGCCGGTCACGGCGCAGCCGATGCTGAGCACGCCGAGGGCGAGGACGCCGGCGAGCAGGTTGCGTTCCGGGCGCAGCAGTTTGAGGACGCGCTTGCCGGAGCCCTTGAAGTCCATCGACTTCTCGGCGCCCTGGCCGCCCATGAACCGGCCGGGGCCGGCCGGTCCGCGGCGGGCGGCGGCGGACTGCGAGTCGCTGCGGGGTTCGCCGGGGGCCGCGCCGCCGGGGCCCGCCTTGCCGGTTCCGGCGGCCTGCGCCGGGCCCTTCGTCAGCGGCGTCAGCCCGGCCGGGGCGCGGTCCGGGGCGCCGTCCGGGGCGCCGTCCGGGGTCTTCTCCGGGGTCATCTCCGGGGTGGTCACGCCGCCTCCTGCTCGGTGAGCTGGGAGAGCACGATCTCCCGGTACGTCGGGTTGTCGGCCATCAGCTCGCCGTGGGTGCCGCTGCCGACCACGGCGCCCTCGTCGAGCACGATGATCCGGTCGGCGTCGCGGATGGTGGAGACGCGCTGGGCGACGATCAGCACGGTGGCGTCGGAGGTCTCGCGGGCGAGCGCCTTGCGGAGCCGGGCGTCGGTGGCGTAGTCGAGCGCGGAGAAGGAGTCGTCGAACAGGTAGACGCCGGGCTTGCGGACCAGTGCGCGGGCGATCGCGAGGCGCTGGCGCTGGCCGCCGGAGACGTTGCTGCCGCCCTGGGCGATGGGCGCGTCCAGGCCCTCGGGGAAGCGTTCGACGAACTCCCTGGCCTGGGCGACGTCGAGGGCGTGCCAGAGCTCCTCGTCGGTGGCGTCGGGCCGGCCGTAGCGCAGGTTGCTGGCGACGGTGCCGGTGAACAGGTAGGGCTTCTGCGGGACGAGCCCGACGGTCTCGGCGATGGTCTCGGGGGCGAGGTCGCGCACGTTGACGCCGTCGAGCAGGACCTGTCCGGAGGTGGCGTCGATGAGCCGGGGGACGAGGCCGAGCAGGGTGGACTTGCCGCTGCCGGTGGAGCCGATGACGGCGGTCGTCTGGCCGGGGCCGGCGGTGATGTCGATGCCGCGCAGCACCGAGGCCTCGGCGCCGGGGTAGCGGAACTCGACGTCGCGCAGCTCCAGGTTGCCGCGGGCGAGCACGTCGGTGACCGGCGCGGACGGCGGGACGACGCTGGAGCGGGTGTCCAGGACCTCCTGGATGCGTTCGGCGCAGACCTCGGCGCGGGGCACCATCATGAACATGAAGGTGGCCATCATGACGCTCATGAGGATCTGCATCAGGTAGGAGAGGAAGGCGGTCAGCGCGCCGATCTCCATGCCGCCGCTGTCGATCCTGTGCGCGCCGAACCAGAGCACGGCGACGCTGGAGACGTTCACCACCAGCATCACGGTCGGGAACATGAGGGACATCAGCCGGCCGACCTGGAGCGAGACGCCGGTGAGGTCCCCGTTGGCTCCGTCGAACCGGTTCTGCTCGTGGTCGTCCTTGACGAAGGCGCGGATGACCCGGATGCCGGTGATCTGCTCGCGCAGGATCCGGTTCACGGTGTCGATCTTCGTCTGCATGCTGCGGAACTTCGGGCGCAGTGCGCGGACCAGCAGGGCGACCACGATGCCGAGGACCGGGACGACGGCGAGCAGCAGTGCGGAGAGCTGGACGTCCTGGTTGAGCGCCATGATGATGCCGCCGACGCACATGATCGGTGCGGCGACCATCAGCGTGAAGGACATCAGGACCAGCATCTGGACCTGCTGGACGTCGTTGGTGGTGCGGGTGATCAGGGAGGGGGCGCCGAACTGGCCGAGTTCGCGGGCGGAGAAGCTCTGCACCCGGTCGAAGACGGCGGCCCGGACGTCCCGGCCGACGGCCATCGCGGTGCGCGCGCCGTAGTAGACCGCGCCGATGGAGCAGAGCGACTGGAGCACGGTGACGGCGATCATCACGCCGCCGAGGCGCAGGATGGTGCCGGTGTCGCCCTTCACGACCCCGTCGTCGATGATGTCGGCGTTGAGCGTGGGCAGGTAGAGCAGGGCGAGCGTCGAGACCAGCTGGAGCAGCACCAGCAGGGTGATCGGTCGGGAGTAGGGGCGCAGGTACGCCCTGAGCAGTCTGATCAGCACTGGCACACTCTTGTCGTCGGCGGGGGGATTCGCATCCCGATTCTCGTGCTTTGGTGGACTCGTACAGGCTATTCCCGGTAGTCCGCCCGGATGTTTGTCCAGTCCTTTGCCCGAACGCGCGGCGGGCCGGGCCGCAGGGGGTGCCGGCGGGCTGCACCGGCCGCCCGGTGGGGTGCCAGCCGGGACCGCCCCCTTACGGAATGACCGGTTTCCCCCTAGGCTGCTGACTGCCCCCTTGTTACTCACCGGTACCGCTCCGGTTGCCCGGGGGCCCGGCGACCGCCCCCACGGGAGCCGCGACAGTCCCTCAGACGGCCACCCGCCCCCGGAGGTCCTCGTTGAGTTCCGCGCAGTCCCTGATCGACTCCGGCCGTGACGACATCGTCGCCGGGCGTCCTGCCTCCGTCGCCCACCTGTTCCTGGAGCGGGTCGCCGCCACCCCGGCCGGCGAGGCCTACCGCTACCCCGCTCCCGTGGACGAGCAGGCCGCGGACAGTGCCCCCGGGGCCGAGCAGTGGCGCTCGCTGACCTGGGCGCAGACCGCCGTCCGGGTCAAGGCGGTGGCCGCCGGCCTGATGTCGCTCGGCATCCAGCCCGAGGACCGGGTCGCGCTGGCCTCCTCCACCCGCCTGGAGTGGGTCGTCGCCGACCTCGGCAACATGTGCGCGGGCGCGGCCACGACCACCGTCTACCCGAGCACCAACGCCGACGAGACGGCCTTCATCCTCTCCAACTCCGGCTCCCGGGCCCTGTTCGCGGAGAACGCCGGCCAGCTGGCCAAGGTCGTGGAGCAGGCCGCGAAGCTGCCCGAGCTGCGGACCGTCATCCTCTTCGACGTGCCCGCCACCGCCCCGGAGTCCGGCGGGCTCAACGTGCTCGGCCTCGCCGAGCTGGAGCAGCTCGGCGCCGAGTACCTGGAGCAGCACCCGGACGCCGTGGAGAAGGCCGTCGCCGCGCTCGACAAGGAGCAGCTGGCGACCCTGATCTACACCTCCGGTACCACCGGCCGCCCCAAGGGCGTGCGCCTGGTGCACGACTGCTGGGCGTACGAGGGGCGTGCCCAGGAGGCGAGCGGGCTGCTGGCCGCCGACGACGTCCAGTACATGTGGCTGCCGCTGTCGCACGTGTTCGGCAAGACGCTGATCTCCGGCCAGATCGCCACCGGCCACGTGATGGCCCTGGACGGCCGGGTCGACCGGATCATCCACAACCTGCCGGTGATCCGGCCCACCGTCATGGCCTCGGCGCCGCGCATCTTCGAGAAGGTCTACAACGGCATCGCCGGCAAGGCCCGGGCCGAGGGCGGCGCCAAGTACAAGATCTTCCTCTGGGCCGCCAAGGTCGCCCGCGACCACGCCCGCACGGCCCAGGCCAACCGGATCGCCACCGGCCGCGACAGCGTGCCGTTCGCCCTCGGTCTCCAGCACGCGCTGGCCGACAGGCTGGTGTACTCCAAGATCCGCGCGGCGTTCGGCGGGCGGATGCGCGGTGCCGTCTCCGGCAGCGCGGCCCTGGCCCCCGAGATCGGCTACTTCTTCACCGGCGCGGGCGTCCCGATCCTGGAGGGCTACGGCCTCAGCGAGACCAGTGCCGGCTCGACGGTCAACCGTGCCGAGGACGTCCGGATCGGCACCGTCGGGCGTCCGCTGCCCGGGACCGAGGTCCGGATCGCCGAGGACGGGGAGATCCTGCTCCGCGGCCCCGGCATCATGCGCGGCTACCACGACCTGCCGGAGAAGACCGCCGAGGTGCTGGAGGCGGACGGCTGGTTCCACACCGAGGACATCGGCGAGCTCTCCCCGGACGGCTTCCTGCGGATCACCGACCGCAAGAAGGACATGTTCAAGACCTCCGGCGGCAAGTACGTCGCGCCCAGCGAGGTCGAGGGCAAGTTCAAGGCGGTCTGCCCGTTCGTCAGCAACGTCCTGGTGATCGGCAACGGCCGCAACTACTGCACCGCGCTGATCGGCCTGGACGAGCCGGTGATCATGCCCTGGGCCGCCGAGCACGGCCTGGCCGGCAAGTCCTACGCCGAGGTGGTCGCCGACCCGCAGGTGCACAAGCTGATCGAGGGCTTCGTGCAGCGGCTCAACGCCGACCTCCAGCGCTGGCAGACGATCAAGAAGTTCCACCTGCTGCCGCGCGACCTCGACGTCGAGCACGGCGAGCTCACCCCCAGCCTGAAGATCAAGCGCCCGGTCGTCGAGAAGACGTACGCGGACGCCGTCGCCGGGATGTACGCGGGCGCCAACGAGGCCTGATCCGCCGCCGTCCCGTACGGCCCGCGTGGTTGCGCGGGCCGTACGGGACAATGGGGTCATGCCCTCCGCACTCCCCGACGGCGAACCCGTGCCGTCCGACGGTTCCCTGCCCGCGCACGCCCTCGCCGGGCTCGGGTCGCGGCCGTTCGGCTTCTACCTGCACGTGCCGTACTGCGCGAGCCGCTGCGGCTACTGCGACTTCAACACCTACACCGCCACCGAGCTGCGCTCCTCGGGGGCGGTCGCCTCGCAGGAGACGTACGCGGACAACGTGGTCGCCGAGATCCGGCAGGCCCGGAAGGTGCTCGGCACCGCGGACCTCCCGGTGCGGACCGTCTTCCTCGGCGGCGGCACGCCCACCCTGCTGCCCGCCCGGGACCTGGTGAAGATGCTCGCCGCGATCCGCGACGAGTTCGGGCTCGCCGACGACGCCGAGGTCACCACCGAGGCCAACCCGGAGTCCGTCGACCCGGCCTACCTCGCCGAGCTCCGCGCCGGCGGCTACAACCGGGTCTCCTTCGGCATGCAGAGCGCCCGCCCGCACGTGCTGCGACTGCTCGACCGCCACCACACCCCCGGCCGTCCCGAGGCCTGCGTCGCCGAGGCCCGCGCGGCCGGCTTCGAGCACGTCAACCTGGACCTCATCTACGGCACCCCCGGCGAGTCCGACGACGACTGGCGGGCCTCCCTGGACGCCGCGATCGGCGCCGGCCCGGACCACGTCTCGGCCTACTCGCTGATCGTCGAGGACGGCACCAAGCTGGCCGCCAGGGTCAAGCGCGGCGAGCTCCCGATGATCGACGACGACGTGCACGCCGACCGCTACCTGATCGCCGAGCAGGCGCTCGCCGCCGCCGGCTACTCCTGGTACGAGGTCTCCAACTGGGCCACCACCCCCGAGGGCCGCTGCCGCCACAACGAGCTGTACTGGACCGGCGCCGACTGGTGGGGCGCCGGCCCCGGCGCGCACAGCCACGTCGGCGGAGTCCGCTGGTGGAACGCCAAGCACCCCGCCGCCTACGCGCAGGCCCTCGCGGAGGGCCGCACCCCGGCCCAGGGCCGTGAGGTGCTCGCGGACGAGGACCGCCGGGTCGAGCGCATCCTGCTCGAACTGCGCCTCGCCGAGGGCATCCCGCTCACCCTCCTGACGGGGACCGGCCTGGAGGCGGCCGGCCGCCACCTCGCCGACGGCCTCCTCGCCGCGGAGCCGTTCGCCGTCGGCCGCGCCGTCCTCACCCTCCAGGGCCGCCTCCTGGCCGACGCCGTCGTGCGTGACCTGGTGGACTGAGGGCCGTTAACGTGGTGTCAGCCGTCGGAGGGAGCGCGCAGTGACCGCCATCGATGACCGGATGATGGGGATCTTCGAGAACCTGGAGGTTCCGGAAGGCGTCAAGGCCGAGCTCATCAGGGGGGAAATCGTGATGATGGCCGGGCCGGACATGGTCCACAACCTCATCGTCTCCGCGATTCAGCACCAGACCCCCTACACCCGGTGGCGGGCGCTCCAGACCCAGGATCTGATCATCTCCGGCGAGGCCAGCGAGCCCCAACCGGATCTGGTCGTGTTCGAGCGGGGTGTCGTCCCGGAGGCGGGCCGTCTGCTGGCCGCCTCCGCGGTGACCGTGGTGGTCGAGGTGGTTTCCAAGACCAGCGTGCACCGCGACTACCGGACCAAGCGTGAGATGTACGCCCAGGGCGGGATCCCGGCGTACCTCATCGTCGATCCGCTCAAGGGCGTGTGTGTGCTCCTCACGGATCTGACCACCGACACGGCTTCCGGTACCCCGGTGTACTGGGCCGAGCGGACCACGAAGTTCGGCGATCCGGTCGAGGTGGATCTGCTGGGCATCACGCTCGACACCTCGGAGTTCCAGACCTACTCCTGATCCGGGAGGGTCACGAAGTCGATGAGCTCCTCGACGCGGCCGAGGAGCTCGGGCTCCAGGTCCTTGTAGCTGTTCACCCGGGACAGGATGCGCTTCCAGGCGGCGGGGGTGTCCACGGGCCAGCCGAGGCGGCGGCAGACGCCCTCCTTCCAGACCTCGCCGCGCGGGACGTCCGGCCAGGCGGGGATGCCGACGGAGGCGGGCTTCACGGCCTGCCAGACGTCGACGTAGGGGTGGCCGACGACCAGCACCGCGTCCCCCGTGACCCGGGCGGCGATGCGGTGCTCCTTGGTGCCGGGGAGCAGGTGGTCGACCAGGACGCCGAGGCGCCGCCCCGGGCCCGGGGCGAAGTCGGCGACGATCGCGGGCAGGTCGTCGACGCCCTCCAGGTACTCGACCACCACGCCCTCGATCCGCAGGTCGTCGCCCCAGACCCGCTCGACCAGCTCGGCGTCGTGCCGTCCCTCGACGTAGATCCGGGACTCCCGGGCGACCCGGGCGCGCGCGCCGGGGACGGCCACCGAGCCGGAGGCCGTGCGGCCGGGGCCCTTCGCGGGGGCCGGGCCGACGGGCCGGACCAGCGTGACGACCCGGCCCTCCAACAGGAACCCGCGCGCCACCATGGGGAAGACCCGGTGTTTGCCGAACCGGTCCTCCAGCGTGACGGTGAAGCCCTCGGCGGTCTTCTCGCAGCGCACCACCGCACCGCAGAAGCCGGTCGCCGCCTCCTCCACCACGAGGTCCCGTTCGGCGGGCACCTCCGGGGCGGGCTGCTGCCGCTTCCACGGCGGGGTGAGGTCTGGTCCGTACTCGCGGCTGCGCATTCCCCGGAGTCTACGAGGCGTCAGCCCGTGAACGGCGAGTTGACCACCAGGAGCTCCGCGATCCGCGCGCGCAGGGCGGCGGAGTGGTGCACCGTCAGCGGCTCGGCGCCGCGGGCCGGGCGGACGCCCCGGTCGGCGAGCACGTACACCGCCCGCAGGGTCCGCAGGGTGTTGGAGAGGGTCGCGGCGACGCCGGGGGCCGTCGCGGTGGGGCGGCGCGGGGGCTGGGCGGCGATCGGGTCGAGCCAGGCCAGCGCCTGCCGCTCGGTCAGCCCGGGCCGGGTGAGGACGAGGGCGACGGCGCGGCCGAGCCGGTCGTCCTCCATGGCGTCCCAGACGTGGTCGGTGGGGGCCAGCAGCCGGGCGGCGGCCAGCTCCAGCAGCGGCTCGGGGTCGGTGACCAGCGGGCTGCGGCCGAGGGCGGCCAGCAGGTCGGCGCCGTGCGCGACCGCGTGCAGCCAGCCGAGCTCCCGGTCCCACCCGCGCAGGTCCGTCTCGGCGGGGTACCAGCGGGCGAAGGCCTCCAGCCAGGCGGGGCGGTAGGCGCCGGCGTCGACGAGGTCGGCGAGGATCAGCGGGGCGAAGGTCCGGGCCTGGATCTCGGGGTCGGTCAGCCGTTCGGCCATCTCGTCGCCGAGCGCGTACAGCTCCGGCGGTGCGAGGAGCGGGATCCAGCGGCACAGCTGCTCGTAGGCGAGGCAGTCGCGGGTCTGCGGGTCGGGGGAGCGCAGTGCCCCGCTCACCGCGGCCAGCAGCTCGGGGGAGGGCTGCGCGGTCTCGATCTCGGTCCAGTTGATCACGGCCGGACCCTAGGGCGCCCCCGGGTCCGCGGGCCAGCGAATTACCGCCGGCGGCGCGGCCGTCACGGGCCGGACCGTCACAGGGCCGGCCGTCACAGGCCCGGCGCGCCCCAGACCGGGAACCAGCGGGTGAGGTCCTTCTCCAGCCGCAGGTCGTTCCCGAGCATGGCGTTGACCTGCAGTTCCAGCGGGCTGTTGCGCTTCTCCCCGCCGCCCGGCACCGGCGCGAACGGGTAGAACGTGCCGCGCTTGTACAGGTAGACCAGGGCCAGTGGCCGCCCCTCGGGGTCGCGGAAGGCGACCAGCGAGCAGAGCAGCTGCGGCCCGAAGCCGTTCGCCTCCAGCTCGCTGTTGACCGCGTGCAGGTCGTTGACCAGGTCCGGCAGCTCCTCGGGGCTGTGCCGGGCGAGCAGCCAGGAGTAGCCGTACGCGTCCTTGGAGGCCTCCACCGGGACGCCGCCGCGCCCGGCGTCGGCGTCCAGCAGCGCCCGCACCTGCCGTTCGACCTCGCCGAAGGCGCCGCCCTCGACGGAGGCGAAGCAGACCGACCCGACGCCGGTGGGCCGGAACCCGGCCGCCGCCTCCAGGGTCAGCGCGGCCGACGGCACGCCGAACAGCTGGTCGAGGTCGGGCCTGACCGGCTTGGTGCGGCCGAACAGCGTGTCCAGGAATCCCACGGCGGTCCCTTCCGGAGGGTGGTGTCAGTGGCCGAGCCCGGCCGACATCTTCGCGAGCTGCTCCAGCCTCCGCTCCAGCGACGGGTGGGTGGAGAGCAGCTGCGTGGCGGCGTCCCGGGCGCTCAGCGCCGGGGCGAAGTAGAAGGCGTTGTACGGCTGCGCCTGGCGCAGGTCCTTGGTGGGGATGGCGGCGATCTGGCCGGTCACCTTGGTCAGGGCCGAGGCGAGCGCGCTGGGCCGGCCCGTCAGCTGGGCCGCGGCCCGGTCGGCCGCCAGCTCGCGGTAGCGGGAGAGCAGCCGGGTCAGCAGGAAGCTGATCGCGTAGACCACCACCGACACCAGCGGGATGATCAGCGCGATGATCGCCGCGTTGGAGTCGTTGTTGTTGCGGCCGCCGCCCATGAAGCCGCCGTACATCGCGATCCGGGTCATCGCCCCGGCCAGCACCCCGAGGAACCCGGCGATCGTCATCACCGCGACGTCCCGGTGGGCGACGTGCGACAGCTCGTGCGCGAGCACGCCCTCCAGCTCCTCCGGCTCCAGTCGCCGCAGCAGCCCGGTGGTCACGCAGACCACGGCGTTCTGCGGGTTGCGGCCGGTCGCGAAGGCGTTCGGCATGTCGTTGTCGGCGACCGCCACCCGGGGCTTGGGCATGTCGGCCAGTGCGCAGAGCCGGTCGACGGTGCCGTGCAACTGGGGGTACTGCTCCGGGGTGACCCGGTGCGCGCCCATCGCCCGTTCGGTGATCCGGTCGCTGAACCAGAACTGGGCCACGAACAGACCGCCGGAGAGCAGCACGATCAGCGGCCAGGCCCCGCGCAGCAGCACGATCAGCAGGCCGGTGAATCCGACGTACAGCAGCCCGATCACGAACATCGTCCCGACCATCCGGCCGGTCAGGCCGCGGTCCGGTGCGAAGCGGGTGTGCTGGCCCGAGGTCGACATCTCTGCTCCTCTGTTCGCCGTCCGCTATCGATGCTCCCACCCGGACGGGCGCGGGGCATCACCCGCGCGCCGCGGAGTGCGGGCAGGATCACTCCCGCCGGGCCGTTCCTGCCGTCGGACCCGGGCCTTACACTGGCAGGTACGGTTCTGGCACTCGTGTGTTCAGAGTGCCAAAGCCGGGGCCCGCCATCGGGGCCCGCAGCAGGACGAACGGACACATGTCACATCGGACAACGTGCGAAGACGGAGGTGCGTGCCCCATGGCCGGTGAGGTGCGCCAGCTCGACGACCGCAAGCTCGCGGTGCTTCGCGCGATCGTCCAGGACTACGTGGGCACCGAGGAGCCGGTCGGGTCCAAGGCCCTGGTGGAGCGGCACAGCCTCGGCGTGTCGCCGGCCACCGTCCGCAACGACATGGCGGCGCTGGAGGAGGAGGGCTACATCCACCAGCCGCACACCAGCGCCGGGCGGATCCCCACCGACAAGGGGTACCGCCTGTTCGTCGACCGGCTGGCCGAGGTCAAGCCGATGAGCGCGCCCGAGCGGCGGGCGATCCGGCACTTCCTGGACGGCGCGGTCGACCTGGACGACGTCGTCGCCCGCACGGTCCGGCTGCTCGCCCAGCTCACCCGGCAGGTCGCGGTGGTCCAGTACCCCTCGCTCTCCCGGTCCACCGTGCGCCACATCGAACTGGTGGCGCTCGCCCCGGCCAAGGTGATGCTGGTCCTGATCACCAACACCGGCCGGGTCGAGCAGCGGCTCGTGGACTGTCCGGGCACGGTCGGCGAGACCGTCCTGGCCGACCTGCGGGCCAAGGTCAACACGAGGGCCGCCGGGCAGCGCCTGCCCGACGTCCCCGGACTGCTGGAGGAACTGCCGTCCCAGTTCGAGGCGGCCGACCGGCCGACCGTCACCACCGTCCTGGCGACGCTCTTCGAGGCGCTCGCCGAGCAGAACGAGGAGCGGATCATGCTGGCCGGCACGGCCAACCTGACCCGCTTCGGGCACGACTTCCCGCTCACCATCCAGCCGGTGCTGGAGGCGCTGGAGGAGCAGGTCGTCCTGCTCCGCCTCCTGGGTGAGACGGCCGACGCCGGGATGACGGTCCGGATCGGCCGGGAGAACGCGTACGAAGGGCTCAATTCCACCTCGATCGTCTCCGTGGGCTACGGTTCGGGCGACGAGAGCGTGGCCAAACTGGGTGTGATCGGTCCGACCCGGATGGACTACCCGGGCACAATGGGGGCGGTGCGAGCGGTGGCACGGTACGTGGGCCAGATCCTGGCCGAGTCGTAGGAAAAGGCCGCCGTCGGAATTCCGGCGGTGGTTCCAGTCGCAGCACTTCTACAGGCGGAACAAGCGGAGCATTTGGTGGCCACGGACTACTACGCGGTACTCGGCGTCCGACGGGATGCGGGGCAGGACGAGATCAAGAAGGCGTTCCGGCGCCTGGCACGCGAACTGCACCCGGACGTCAACCCGGACCCGAAGACGCAGGAGCGGTTCAAGGAGATCAACGCCGCCTACGAGGTGCTCTCCGACCCGCAGAAGCGCCAGGTCTACGACCTCGGCGGCGACCCCCTGTCGCCGGGCGGCGGCGGGGCGGGCGGCTTCGGCGCAGGCGCGGCGGGCTTCGGCTTCTCCGACATCATGGACGCCTTCTTCGGCGCCGCCTCCGGCCAGCGCGGCCCGCGCTCCCGGACCAGGCGCGGCCAGGACGCCATGATCCGGCTGGAGATCACCCTGGAGGAGGCCGCCTTCGGCACCACCAAGGAACTCCAGGTCGACACGGCCGTCACCTGCACCACGTGCAGCGGCGAGGGCGCCGCCCCCGGCACCTCCGCGCAGACCTGTGACATGTGCCGCGGCAAGGGCGAGGTCTCCCAGGTCACCCGGTCCTTCCTGGGCCAGGTCATGACCTCCCGCCCCTGCCCGCAGTGCCAGGGCTTCGGCACCGTCGTGCCGACCCCGTGCCCGGAGTGCGCCGGCGACGGCCGCGTCCGCGCCCGCCGCACCCTGACGGTCAAGATCCCGGCCGGTGTCGACAACGGCACCCGGATCCAGCTGGCCGGCGAGGGCGAGGTCGGCCCCGGCGGCGGCCCCGCCGGCGACCTCTACGTCGAGATCGCCGAGACCAGCCACACGGTGTTCCAGCGCCGCGGCGACGACCTGCACTGCACCGTCACCATCCCGATGACGGCCGCCTCGCTCGGCACCCAGGTGCCGCTGCAGACCCTGGACGGGCTGGAGGAGGTCGACATCCGGCCCGGCACCCAGTCCGGCCAGTCGATCCCGCTGCACGGCCGCGGCATCACCCACCTGCGCGGCGGCGGCCGGGGCGACCTGATAGTGCATGTCGAGGTGCAGACGCCCACCAAGCTCGACGCCGAGCAGGAGGAGCTGCTGCGCCGCCTGGCGGTGCTGCGCGGCGAGGAACGGCCCTCCGGCCAGTTCGCGCCGGGCCAGCAGGGGCTGTTCTCCCGGCTGAAGGACGCCTTCAACGGCCGCTGACCGCACCGGCGCCCGGTGATCCCCGACAGGGTCGCCGGGCGCCGTCGTTTCCTCCGCGGGCCCGCCCGGCCCCGGACCCCGATCTCCAGGACATCGCCATGACCGCGCCCGTGTTCGTCGTCGAGACCGCGCAGCTCGCCACCGCCGCCCCCGGCGCGGTGGTCCGGCTGGACGGCCCGGAGGGGCGGCACGCCGCCGCCGTGAAGCGGCTGCAGCCGGGGGAGGCGGTGACCCTCGCGGACGGGCTGGGGCTCGGCGTGGACGGCACGGTGACGGCGGTGCACGGCAAGGACGCCGTCGACGTGACGGTGGCCGCCGTCCGGCGGGAGCCCGGCCCGGCGCCGCGGATCGTCGTCGTCCAGGCACTGCCCAAGGGCGACCGCGGCGAGCTGGCCGTGGAGACCATGACCGAGGTCGGCGTGGACGTGGTGATCCCCTGGGCCGCCTCCCGCTGCATCACCCAGTGGAAGGGCGATCGCGGCGCCAAGGCGCTCGCCAAGTGGCGGGCCACCGCCCGCGAGGCGGGCAAGCAGTCCCGCCGGCTGCGCTTCCCCGAGGTACGCGAGCTGATGACCACCCGGCAGCTGGCGCCGGTCCTGGCCGGTGCCGCGCTCGCCGCGGTGCTGCACGAGGAGGGCGCCGAGCCGCTGGCCGCCGCCGCCCTGCCGGAGGCCGGGGACATCGTGCTGGTGGTCGGCCCCGAGGGCGGGGTCTCCCCGGACGAGCTGGCCGCCTTCGCCGAGGCCGGCGCCGGGCCGTACCGGCTCGGCCCCTCGGTGCTGCGCACCTCCACGGCGGGCGTGGCCGCCGGCGCCCTGCTGCTGGGCCGCACCGGCCGCTGGGCCTGAGCGGGCACCGGGGCGCGTGCGGCCCGGGCGCGCGGGGATCGTCCCCCGCGCGGGGCCGCTGTTGCGGAAAAGCCGGTGCGTCGTGTGCGGACGTGCCTAGGCTGGCCGCGTGAGTGAAACCGTGAGCACCCCTGCCGGCGCCTACCTGCGCCACCCGCACCTCCACGGTGACCTGGTCACCTTCGTGGCCGAGGACGACGTCTGGCTCGCCCCGCTCGACGGCGGCCGGGCCTGGCGGCTGACGGCCGATCACGTCCCGGTCCGCAGACCGCGGTTCTCCCCGGACGGGCGGCACATCGCCTTCACCTCCACCCGCGACGGCGCGCCCGAGGTGCACCTCGCGCCGGTGGACGGCGGCCCGTCCCGGCGGCTGACGTACTGGGGCAGCGACCAGACCCGGCTCCAGGGCTGGACGGCCGACGGCCGCCCGATCGCCACCACCACCGCGGGCGAGGCCACCCTGCGCCGCACCTGGGCGTACGCCGTGCCGCTGGACGGCGGCGAACCGGACCGGCTGCCGTACGGGCCGGTCGGGGGCCTGGCGTTCGAGCCGGACGGCGACCGGGTGCTGCTCGTCTCGGCGAACAACCGGGACCCTGCCTGGTGGAAGCGGTACCGGGGCGGCCAGGCCGGCAAGCTCTGGATCGGCCGCGACGAGTTCGTCCGCGTCCACGAGGGCCTCGACGGACAGCTCGACTCCCCGCTCTGGGTGGGCGGGGCCGGCGGTTCCCGCATCGCCTTCCTCTCGGACCACGAGGGCGTCGGCGAGCTGTACTCCAGCCTCCCGGACGGCAGCGGGCTGCGCCGTCACACCACCTCACCGGAGGGCTTCTACGCCCGCAACGCCGCCACCGACGGCACCCGGGTGGTCTGGCACCGGGCCGGCGACCTCTGGCTGCTGGACGGCCTGGACGACCCGGACGACCCGGGGACCGCCGGGCCGCGCCGGCTGGACGTCCGGCTGGCCGGGCCGCGGGCCGGGCGACGCCCCCGCCCGGTGCCGGCCGCGCACTGGCTGGAGGGCGCCGCCCCCGACCGCACCGGCCGGGCCGGCGCCGTCGTGGTCCGCGGCACCGTGCACTGGCTGACCCACCGGGAGGGCCCGGCCCGGGTGCTGGACGAGACGCCCGGCGTGCGCGGCCGGCTGGCCCGGGTGGTGCCGGGCGACGACGGCGGCCAGGGCGTGCTCTGGGTGACCGACGCCGAGGGCGAGGACGCGCTGGAGTACGCCCCGGCCGTGCTGGGCGCCGAGCGCCGCCGGCTGGCCGCCGGGCGGCTTGGCCGGGTCCGCGGCCTGCTGGTCTCGCCGGACGGCAAGCAGGCGGCGGTCGGTTCGCACGACGGCCGGGTGCTGCTGGTCACGCTCGCCGACGGGGCCGTGCACGAGCTGGCCCGCAGCACCGACGGCGAGGTCAGCGGGCTGGCGTTCAGCCCGGACTCGGCCTGGCTGGCCTGGTCGCAGCCGGCGGCGGGCCTGGGCGCCTTCTCGCTGCGGCAGATCGTGCTGGCCAACCTGGCCACCCGGACGGTCAGCGAGGTCACCCCGCAGCGGTTCTTCGACAGCTCGCCGGCGTTCACCGCGGACGGTAAGCACCTGGCGTTCCTCTCGGTGCGCAACTTCGACCCGGTCTACGACTCGCACGTCTTCGACCTGTCGTTCCCCAACGGCTGCCGCCCGTACCTGATCACGCTGGCCGCCGACACGCCGTCCCCGTTCGGGCCGCAGCGGGCGGGCCGGCCGGTCGGCGGCGAGGAGGACGAGCCGCGGGGCAAGAAGGCGGACGGCGACGAGGGCGCCCCCGACGCGCCGCCGGCCACCCGGGTCGACCTGGACGGCATCGCCGACCGGATCATCCCCTTCCCGGTCGAGGGCGGCCGGTTCGGCCTGCTGAGGGCGGCCAAGGACGGCGTGCTCTGGACGAGGGTCCCGCTGATCGGCGAGCTCGGGGACGAGGCGGCCTCCCTGGAGGACGAGCGCCCGCGCCCGGCCCTGGAGCGGTTCGACTTCCGCAAGCGCCGCGCCGAGCAGCTGGTCGACGGCCTGGACGGGTTCGCGGTCAGCGGCGACGGCACCCGGCTGGCCGTCCTCGACGAGGGCGGGCTGCGGATCGTCCCCGCCGACCACAAGGCGGCCGGTGAGGACGACGAGATCGACGTCGACCTCGCCAGGCTGCGGGTCACCGTCGACCCCGCGGCCGAGTGGCGGCAGATGTACGACGAGAACGGCCGCCTGATGCGTGACAACTTCTGGCGCCCCGACCTCGGCGGCATCGACTGGGCCGGCGTGCTGGAGCGCTACCGGCCGCTGGTGGAGCGGCTCGGCTCCAAGGACGACCTGGTGGACCTGCTCTGGGAGGTGCACGGCGAGCTGGGCGCCTCGCACGCCTATGTCATTCCGCACGGCGTCCACACCGAGGCGGCCCGCCGGCAGGGCAAGCTCGGCGCCGACCTGGTCAAGGACGGCGACGTCTGGCGGATCGCCCGGATCCTGCCCGGCGAGTCCTCCGACCCGCGGGCCCGCTCGCCGCTGGCCGCACCGGGCGCCGCCGTCCGCCCGGGCGACGCGCTCCTGGCCGTCAACGGCCGCCCGGTCGACCCGGTCACCGGCCCGGCGCCGCTGCTGGCCGGCACGGCCGGGCAGCCGGTCGAGCTGACCGTGGCCGGCAAGGACGGCACCGACCAGCGCCACCCGGTGGTCGTCCCGCTGGCCGACGACGAGCCGCTGCGCTACCACGACTGGGTGGCCGGGCGCAGGGCCGCCGTCCGCGAGCTGTCCGGCGGCCGGCTCGGCTACCTGCACGTCCCCGACATGCAGGTGGCCGGCTGGGCGCAGATCCACCGCGACCTGCGGTCGGAGATGGCGAAGGAGGGCGTGATCGTCGACATCCGGGAGAACCGCGGCGGCCACACCTCGCAGCTGGTGATCGAGAAGCTGGCCCGCCGGATCGTCGGCTGGGACGTCGCCCGGGACATCGCCAGCCCGGTGCCGTACCCCGGCGACGCCCCGCGCGGCCCGGTGGTGGCGCTGGCCAACGAGTACTCCGGCTCGGACGGCGACATCGTCAACGCCGCGATCCAGGCGCTGAAGATCGGCCCGGTGGTCGGCACCCGGACGTGGGGCGGGGTGATCGGCATCGACAGCCGGTACAGCCTGGTCGACGGCACCCTGGTGACCCAGCCCAAGTACGCCTTCTGGCTGGAGGGTTACGGCTGGGGCGTGGAGAACCACGGCGTCGACCCGGACGTGGAGGTGCCGATCGCGCCGCACCAGTACGCGGCCGGGGAGGACCCGCAGCTCGCCGAGGGCGTCCGGATCGCCCTGGAGGCCCTGGCCGGGACCCCGGCCAAGATCGCGCCGCCGCTGCCCTGGGAGTAGCCGCGGGCGGGCGGACGGGTCACGGAGCGGGAAGTCGGACGGGCCGACTTCCCGCTCCGGGCGGTGAGTAGGATGCGGGGCTGTTCTTGATCACCGCATTCACGGGGGCACGGAAATGGCGCAGGGATACCCACCGGGTTCGTACGGGCAGCAGCAGTACGGTCAGCAGCCGCCGTACGGCCAGAACCCGTACGGCCAGAACCCCTACGGCGGGCAGCCGTACCCGCAGCAGCAGGCCCCGCAGTACCAGCAGCCGTACCCGCAGCAGCAGCAGTACGGGCAGCAGCCGCAGCCGCAGCAGCAGGCCCCGCAGTACCAGCAGCCGCAGCAGCAGTACGGGCAGCAGCCGCAGCCGCACCCGTACGCCGCCCCGGTGCCGAAGCCCAAGGAGGCGAGCGGCTTCCGGCGCTACCCCGCCATCCTCATCGACTGCGCGCTCGCCGTCGTCCTGGGCTTCGTCGCCGCCAACGCGGCGAGCCACCCGAAGCAGACCGCCCACGCGGCCGGGCACGCGGCCCACGCGACCGGCCCGGCGGTGCCCTACTTCGTGGCGCTGCTGCTGGTCGGTCTCGGCGTCTCCTTCGTCAACCAGGTGCTGCTCGCCCGCATCGCCGGCTTCAGCGTGGGCAAGGGGATCATGGCCCTGCGGGTGATCCGCAAGAAGGACGTCAGCCGTCCGCACACCTGGCGGCTGACCAAGCGCTGGATGATCGGCTTCGTCATCCTCGCGGTCTCCCTGATCACCGAGGACTTCGAGGACGAGGGCGAGGTCTTCGCGGTCCGGGTGGTCCGCTGGAAGCACCTGCAGGAGTACCAGCAGGCGACCGGGCGGCTCGGCTAGCATGCGGCCGTACGCCCCGACCGACACCGTGCGTCAGAACACCGTGCGACCAGACACCGTGCGACACCGCGAGGAGAACCCCATGGCCGGCGAGCCGCAGCCCGACTGCCTGTTCTGCAAGATCGTGGCCGGCGAGATCCCGGCCACCGTGGTGCGCAAGACCGAGCGCACCCTGGCCTTCCGGGACATCGCCCCGAAGGCGCCCACCCACGTCCTGGTGATCCCGCACGTCCACTACCCGAACGCCGCCGAACTGGCCGCCGCCGAGCCGGAGATCGCCGGCGAGCTGCTGGCCGAGGCCGGCCGGGTCGCCGAGGACGAGGGCATCGAGGACTACCGGCTGATCTTCAACACCGGGGCCGGCGCGGGCCAGACCATCTTCCACGCCCACGTGCACGTGCTCGGCGGGATCCCGATGACCGAGCGCATGGTCTGACCGGCGTGTCCCAGCGCGAACTCGTCGTCCTCGGCACCGCCAGCCAGGTACCGACCCGGCACCGCAACCACAACGGTTACCTGCTGCGCTGGGACGGCGAGGGCCTGCTGTTCGACCCCGGCGAGGGCACCCAGCGCCAGATGCTGCACGCCGGGGTCTCGGCCACCCAGATCACCCGGATCGCCGTCACGCACTTCCACGGCGACCACAGCCTGGGGCTCGCCGGGGTCATCCAGCGGATCAACCTGGACCGCGTCCCGCAACCGGTGGACGTCTACTTCCCGGCCTCCGGCGAGGTCTACTTCGAGCGGCTGCGGTACGCCACCGCCTACCACGAGACGGCCGTGCTGCGGCCCCGGCCGATCGACGAGCCCGGCCCGCTGCCGGTCCCCGGCGCCCGGTTCGCGCTGGACGCCGTCCGGCTGTCGCACCCGGTGGAGTCCTTCGGCTACCGGCTCACCGAGCCGGACGGCCGCCGGCTGGTGCCCGAGCGGCTCGCCGCCCTCGGCATCACCGGCCCCGACGTCGGCCGGCTCCAGCACCGGGGCGCGATCGAGGTGGACGGCCGGCGCGTCACCCTGGACCAGGTCAGCGAACCGCGGATCGGCCAGCGGTTCGCCTTCGTGATGGACACCCGGATCTGCGAGGGCGTCCACGAACTCGCCGAGGGCGCCGACCTGCTGGTCATCGAGTCGACCTTCACCGACGCCGACGCCCGGCTCGCCGAGGACCACGGTCACCTGACCGCCGGACAGGCCGCCAAGGTCGCCGCCGAGGCGGGCGCGCAGACCCTGGTGCTGACCCACTTCTCGCAGCGCTACCCGGACCTCGGCCAGCACCTCGCCGACGCCCGCAAGCACTTCGACGGCACCGTGGTCCTCGCCGAGGACCTCGCCAGGGTGCCCGTCCCGCCGCGGCGCCGGCCGTGACCGGACGCGGCGCGGCGGCGGGCAGCCAGTGAGCGGCGCGGAAAACCGCTCGCGCAGCCCCGCGATCTGCCGGAGCATCGTCGGGTGCGGCCCCGCCGCCCGCCGCGGCGATCACGTGCGCGGCGTACCCTGGTGCCCCGGAGAGACCGAGCGGCCCACGAGACACGGATGGGATGAGGCAGGCCCCAGCGCCGACCTATGAGTGACACATCGCAGACCCGTACCGACGGACAGTCGCGCCCCGAGCCGGCGGACGACGGCCGCACCAGCGCCCGGATCGTCATCCCCGAGAAGCACCCGATGGTCACCCTGCTCGGCACCGCGGACTCGCTGCTCCGGGTGATCGAGCGGGGCTTCCCCGCCGCCGACATCCACGTCCGCGGCAACGAGGTGACCGCCACCGGGGAGCGCGCCGAGGTGGCCCTCGTCCGGCAGCTCTTCAACGAGATGATGCTGGTGCTGCGCACCGGCCAACCCCTGACGGAGGACTCCGTGGAGCGCTCCATCGCCATGCTCCGGAGTGCCGTGGACGACCCGGACAGCCCGGCGCCGTCCCAGGTGTTCACCGCGAACATCCTGTCCAACCGGGGCCGCACCATCCGCCCCAAGACCCTCAACCAGCAGCGCTACGTCGACGCGATCGACAAGCACACGATCGTCTTCGGCCTCGGCCCGGCCGGCACCGGCAAGACCTACCTCGCGATGGCCAAGGCCGTCCAGGCCCTCCAGGCCAAGGAGGTCAACCGGATCATCCTGACCCGTCCGGCCGTCGAGGCGGGGGAGCGGCTGGGCTTCCTGCCCGGCACCCTCTACGAGAAGATCGACCCGTACCTGCGCCCGCTGTACGACGCGCTGCACGACATGATGGACCCGGACTCCATCCCGCGCCTGATGGCGGCCGGCACCATCGAGGTCGCCCCGCTCGCCTACATGCGCGGCCGCACCCTCAACGACGCCTTCATCATCCTCGACGAGGCCCAGAACACCTCGCCCGAGCAGATGAAGATGTTCCTCACCCGCCTCGGGTTCAACTCCCGGGTGGTCGTCACCGGCGACACCAGCCAGATCGACCTGCCCGGCGGCACCCGCAGCGGACTCAAGGTCGTCCAGGAGATCCTGGCCGACGTGCCCGACATCCACTTCTCCGTCCTCACCAGCACCGACGTGGTCCGCCACAAGCTGGTCGGCCGGATCGTGGACGCGTACGAGCGCTGGGACGCCCGCCAGGAGGCCGAGGACGGCGTTCCGCAGGCCCCCCGCAAGCCCTCCCAGCGGCGCCCCGGCAAGCCGGCCGCACCGCGCGCACCCCGCCAGTCCCATCGCACCGAAAGCTGAGTAACCAGCCCGTCATGTCGATCGACATCGCCAACGAGTCCGGTTGGGACGCCGACGAGGAAGCCATCCTCGACGTCGCCCGCTACGCCCTGGAGAAGATGCGGATCCACCCGCAGTCCGAACTGTCCGTGATCCTGGTGGACGGCGCGGCGATGGAGGAGCTGCACATCCAGTGGATGGACCTCCCGGGCCCCACCGACGTGATGTCCTTCCCCATGGACGAGCTGCGCCCGGGCAAGGAGGGCGAGGAGCTGCCGCAGGGCCTGCTCGGCGACATCGTGCTCTGCCCCGAGGTCGCCGAGCAGCAGGGCAAGGCGGCCCCGTCGAAGCACTCGATGGACGAGGAGCTCCAGCTGCTCACCGTCCACGGCGTGCTGCACGTGCTCGGCTACGACCACGAGGAGCCGGACGAGGAGGAGGAGATGTTCGGCCTCCAGAAGGCGATCCTCGACGGCTGGCGGGCCGGTCGTGGCCTGGGCGGCATCTCGCCGGCCCCCACCACCCACTGAGCGCGGAGCCCGAACCCCTGTGAGTGGTGAGAGTACGAGCTTCATCCTCGGTGCCGTGCTGCTCGTCGTCCTCGGCTGGCTGGCCGCGTGCGCCGAGGCGGGCATCTCCCGCGTCTCCAAGTTCCGTGCGGAGGAGGCCGTCCGGGCCGGTCGGCGCGGCTCGGCCCGGCTGCTGACCCTGGCCTCCGACCCGATCCGCTACCTCAACCTGGCCACCCTGATCAGGGTGGCCAGCGAGATGGCGGCGGCCGTCCTGGTCACCGTGGTCTGCGTGCGGAACCTGGAGACCACCTGGCAGGCCGTGCTGCTGGCGTTCGGCGTGATGGTGCTGGTCTCCTTCGTGGCGGTCGGCGTCTCGCCGCGCACGATCGGCCGCCAGCACCCGCTGACCACCGTCACCGCGGCCTCCTTCGTGCTGCTGCCGCTGGCCCGGATCCTCGGCCCGATCCCGCGGCTGCTGATCCTGCTCGGCAACGCCCTGACCCCCGGCAAGGGGTACAAGGAGGGCCCGTTCGCCTCCGAGGCGGAGCTGCGCTCCCTGGTCGACCTCGCCGAGAAGAACGACGTGATCGAGGACGAGGAGCGCCGGATGGTGCACTCCGTCTTCGAACTCGGCGACACCATCGTCCGCGAGGTGATGGTGCCGCGCACCGACCTGGTGATGATCGAGCGGCACAAGACCGTCCGCCAGGCGCTCACCCTGGCGCTGCGCTCCGGCTTCTCGCGGATCCCGGTCGTCGGCGACAACGAGGACGACGTGGTCGGCATCGTCTACCTCAAGGACCTCGTCCGCCGCACCCACATCAACCGGGAGGCCGAGTCGGAGGAGGTCGGCAGCGTGATGCGCCCGGCCGTCTTCGTCCCCGACTCCAAGCCGGCCGGCGACCTGCTGCGCGAGATGCAGCAGCGCCGCTCGCACGTCGCGATCGTGATCGACGAGTACGGCGGCACCGCCGGGCTGGTCACCATCGAGGACGTCCTGGAGGAGATCGTCGGCGAGATCACCGACGAGTACGACCGGGAGATCGCGCCGGTCGAGGACCTCGGCGACGGCTCGTACCGGATCACCGCCCGGCTGCTGGTCGAGGACCTCGGCGAGCTGTTCGGCATAGAGCTGGAGGACGAGGACGTCGAGACCGTCGGCGGCCTGCTCGCCAAGCACCTCGGGCGGGTGCCGATCCCCGGCTCGTCGTGCGAGATCCCGCTCCCCGAGGAGGCGGTCACCGACCTGACCGCGATCCGCCTCACCGCGGAGAGCTCGGCCGGGCGCCGCAACCGGATCGGCTCGATGGTCGCGATCCCCGTCCGCAGGGCGTCCGAGGCCGCCGCAGAGGCCGGCGAGTAGCGTCCGGAGCCCCCTGCCCCGCCCCGTTGGGGCGGGGCAGGGGGCTCTTCGTCACCGCCCCGGAGTCCATTGACGCGGACTGCGGAGCCGGTCTCCGGGCAATGGCCCGGCTGAGGTTGCCGGGGCGGGGAGAGGCTTGGACGATGAAGGCATGACTCATCTACTGCGCGCGGAGTACGGCCCGCAGGGGACCGCGGGAGGGGTGAAGGTCTGGCACGTGGTGCGGGACGGCGATCCCGCCACGGCCCTGTGCGGCCGCACCATGCCGGACGACGCCGACACCCGGCCGGAGCAGGAGTGGGGGACCGGGCTCCGGTGCTGCCAGCAGTGCGGCTCGCTGTACATGCACGAGGTGCCGCACATGCAAGGAAGCCACCCCTACAGCTAGGCGGAGGTTGCCATGAAGCTGCAAGACGAACTGCCCGTCGACCACAAGCTCGTCACGGTCTGGCGGATCGGGGCGGGGCTCGGGGGTGTCTTCCTGATCGTGTTCGGCTGCCTCGGGCTGGCGGACCACTCGGGCTTCCTCTCCACCCATGGCAGCAACGTCGCCGGGCTGTCCACCAACGGGGCGCTGAGCATCCTCTCGATCGTGGCGGGCGCGATCCTCGTCGTCGGCGCCGTGGTCGGAGGGAACTTCGCCGCCAACCTGAACATGGTGGTCGGGGTGCTGTTCGTGCTCTCCGGCTTCTACGGACTCACGGTGCTCGGCCGGCCGGACGCCAACATCCTGAACTTCCGGATGGCCAACGTGCTGTTCGCCTTCCTCTTCGGGGTGGTGCTCACCACGTTCGGGATGTACGGCAGGGTCAGCAGCCACCTGCCGCACGACAACCCGTACTGGCGTGACCGCGCGGCGCGTGAGGAGCCGCTGCCGTCCGGTCCCAAGACCTTCGTCAAGATCATGCGTCCCGGGCCTCCGAACCCGATCGGACACTGAGCCCCGCGCGGCTCCTCCCCCTTCCCGCAAGACGACCGCCCCGCGGTGGCCCGGCTTCCCGGACCGCCTGCGGGGCGGTCGGCGCGCGGCTAGCCTGACGGCAGGGCCCGGGGCACCGGAGCACCGGGCGGCAGGGGAGGGGAGACGGCGATGGCCGGAACGGACGAGCGGGTGGCGCAGAACCGTGAGGTGATCGAGGAGTTCCGGGCCCGGGACGGCGTGGTCGGCGGCCGGTTCGAGGGTCTGCCGCTGCTGTTGCTGACGACCACCGGGGCCCGCAGCGGCGAGCCGCGGGTCTCGCCGCTGGCGTACCTGGCGGACGGCGGGCGCTGGGTGGTGTTCGGGGCCAACGGGGGGCGCACCGACCACCCGGGCTGGTACCACAACGTGCTGGCGGAGCCGGCCGTGCGGGTCGAGGTCGGGGGCGAGGTGTTCGCCGCGGTGGCGCGCCCGTTGGCGGACGGCGAGGAGCGCGACCGGCTCTGGGCGACGCAGACCGGGGCGCTGCCGGTGCTGGAGCAGCTGGCCGGCCGCACCGGGCGGACGGTCCCGGTGGTCGTGCTGGAGCGCGTGGACGGCTGAGGAGCCCTGCCGGGGCGGTCTCATTCCCGGCGGCACGGCGCGCCTATGCTCCTGGGCATGAGTGACATCGTCGAGCTCGACCCCGAAGACAAGAAGATCATCACCCTGGCCCGCTCCGCCCGCGCCCGCAACGGCGTCCCGGAGGGGGCCGCGGTGCGTGACGAGACCGGGCGCACCTACGTGGCCGGGACGGTCGCGCTGGAGTCGCTGCGGCTCAGCGCGCTGCAGACGGCGGTGGCGATGGCGGTGGCCAGCGGTGCGAAGTCGCTGGAGGCGGCGGCCGTGGTGAGCGAGGCCGGCGAGCCCGCCGAGGCCGACCTGGCCGCGGTGCGGGACCTCGGCGGGGCTGGGACGCCGGTGCTGCTGGCCGGGCCGGACGGGGCGCTGAAGGTGGCGGCCGAGGCCCGCTGAGCGGGCCGGCGGGGGGGGGGGCCCCCGGGGGGGCACCCCGGGGTGCCCCGGCGGCCTCGGTCAGGGCGGGCGCACTCCGGTGCTCGTC
>NZ_JBHJUK010000052.1:0-53133 GCF_042266225.1 Kitasatospora sp. NPDC056181 | reverse complement strand
GCGAGCGCAAGCAGTTCGGGAAGCCGATCGGTGACTTCCAGGGTGTGCAGTTCATGCTGGCGGACATGGCGATGAAGCTGGAGGCGGCGCGGCAGTTGACGTATGCGGCGGCGGCGAAGTCGCAGCGGGGGGACGGGGACCTGACGTTCTTCGGGGCGGCGGCGAAGTGCTTCGCGTCGGACGCGGCGATGGAGATCACGACGGACGCGGTGCAGTTGCTGGGCGGGTACGGGTACACGCGGGACTACCCGTTGGAGCGGATGATGCGGGACGCGAAGATCACGCAGATCTACGAGGGCACCAACCAGATCCAGCGGATCGTGATGGCCCGCAACCTGCCGTAGTCCGGCGCGCGGCGGTGCACCCGGCGGACCGCGGTGCACCGCCGGACACGCGGGTCCGGCTGTTCGAAGCCGGTGCTATGTTCCGGGAATGAGCGAGAAGGAAGAACAGGACCAGCCCATGAACGACGGGCCGCCGAAACCGGCGATGCGCGAGGCGCTGGTCGCCGCCGCCTTCGAGCTCTTCCTGGAACGAGGCTTCGAACAGACCACCATCGACGACATCGTCTCGCTCGCCGGGGTCGGCCGGCGCTCCTTCTTCCGCTACTTCCCGGCCAAGGAGGACGTGGTCTTCCCCGACCACGAGCGCAGCCTCGCCGAGATGACGGAGTTCCTGGAGTCCGGCAACGGCGAGGAGGACCCGGTCCGGCACGCCTGCGACGCCGCCCGCCTCGTCCTGCGGATGTACGCCGAGCAGCCGTCCTTCTCCGTGCAGCGCTACCGGCTCACCCGCAAGGTGCCCGGCCTGCGCGCGTACGAGCTGTCGGTGGTCTGGCGCTACGAGCACACGCTCGCGCACTACCTGCGCGGCCGCTTCGCCGACCGGCCGGACGGCGCGCTGCGGGCCGACGTGATCGCGGCCGCCGTCGTCTCCGCGCACAACCACGCGTTGCGGACCTGGCTGCGCTCCGGCGGCGAGAGCGACTGGATCGCCGAGGTGGACGCGGCGATGGCCTTCGTCACCGGCACCTGGAGCGACCGTCCGGCCGACAGCGCGTCGGGTGGTGGGGCATCGGGCGGGGCGTCCGGCGGGGCATCGGGTGGCGCGGCTGCCGGCTCCGGCGGTGAGGAGGATCCGGACGACGTGGTGGTGCTGGTCGCCAGCCGCCGGGTGCCGCTCTGGCGGATGGTGCAGGGGATCGAGAGCGCACTGGGGGAGACCCGCCAGGTGCAGCCACGGTGAACCCGTGACTCTTCCGGGCTTCGCGCTCTTCTGAGCCTCCTGGGCTTCCTGGCCTCCCGGACCACTCGGCCTTCTGAACGGCGCTGCCCTCGCGACGGCGCTTTCCTTGCGACGGCGCTGCCCTCTCGACGGCTCACCCGTGCGGCGTAACCCGCCAGGGGCGCGCCGTGCGGAGCGCGTCGGTTACCGTGCGCGCCCCTGCGCCCCGGGCGAGACTCGGTCCCAGGACGGGGCAGGGCGGCGGCGGGCCCCGGGGAGCGCGAGGGAGCGGGCATTGTCCGAGCAGACCAGGACGGCGAGTGGCGGCCCCACCCTGCAAGAGGTGTTGCTGAGGAAGGGGTACCTCGGACTGCTGCTGGTCTCGGCCCTGGTCGGCATCCCGGTCTCGCTGGCCGCGTTCGGCTTCGTCAGCCTGGAGCACGAACTCCAGCACTGGATCTGGGAGAGCCTTCCCGACGCCGCCGGCTTCGACAGCCCGCCCTGGTGGTGGCCCCTGCCGGCGCTGCTGCTCGCCGGTCTGCTGCTGGTCCCGATCGTGACCCGGTTCCCGGGCCGCGGCGGCCACATCCCGGTGGACGGGATCGGCGGCCCGCCGACCATGCCGAAGGCCGTCCCCGGCGTGGTGCTGGCCGCCCTGGCCTGCCTGCCGCTCGGCGCGGTCCTCGGCCCCGAGGCGCCGCTGATGGCAATGGGCAGCGGCCTGGCCCTGCTCGCGGTCAGCTCCGCCAAGCGGACGTCCCAGCCGCAGTTGGCACCCGTGCTCGGTGCGACCGGCTCGGCGGCGGCGATCTCCACCATCTTCGGCAGCCCGTTGGTCGCCGCCGTGATGATGATCGAGGCGGCCGGGCTCGGCGGCCCACGGCTGATGGCGCTGATCCTGCCGTGCCTGTTGGCGAGCGGCATCGGCGCACTGGTCTTCACCGGCTTCGGCCACTGGACCGGCCTGTCGATCGGTGCGCTCTCACTGTCGTCCGAGCCGCCGGCGGGCACCCCCGACCCCGGCGACTTCCTCTGGGGCATCCCCGTCGCGGCAGCCGTGGCGGTGCTCTGCGTGGCGGCCCACACGATCGGAGAGCTGGTCAGGACGTACACCAGCGGCAGGCCGCAGGGGCCGGCACCGACCGCCCGCCGGACGGCGGCCCGCACGGTGGTCTGCGCGGTCGCGGTCGGCGCCTGCATCTCCGCGTACGCGCTGCTCACCGGGCGCTCACCCGCGGAGGCGGCCCTGTCCGGGCAGATCACCCTCGGGGCGCTGGCCGCCGACCCGGCCTCCTGGTCGATCGGGGCGCTGCTGGCGCTGGCACTCTGCAAAGCGGTCGGCTGGGGCATCGCGCTCGGCAGCCTCCGCGGCGGCCCGATCTTCCCGGCGCTCCTGATCGGCGCTGCCGTCGGGGTGGCCTGCGCCCCGCTGCCCGGCTTCGGCGACGCGCCGGGCCTGGCGGCCGGGCTCGCCGCCTCCGCCGCGGCGGTCACCCGGCTGCCGGTCACCAGCGCCGTGCTCGGGGCGGCGCTGCTCGGCGCGGACTCCGTGAACACGATGCCGCTGTTGATCGTCTCGTCGGTGACCGCAGTGGTCGTGGGGGAGATGGCCCGAAGCCTCGTCCGGCGTCCGGCCGCCGTCCCGCGGGACGGGCACGACCGGGCGCAGGCGGGCTGACGCCGGGCCGGCCCGCGCCTCCGGCGTTCGTGTCGGATCTGCTCCTCCGGCTACGCCGGCGGGGCGGCGGCGGCCATCAGCGGGCCCCACGGGGTGGCGTCGAAGATCAGCGCGATCGAGGCGATTCGTCCGTCCCACAGCCGGAAGTGCTCGGCGGTGCGCTGGGTGCCGACCGGCGAGGCGGTGTGCACGTCGTACACCAGCGTCGCCTCCTCCGGACCGTACAGCTCGCTGAGCAGCTCGACGCCGGTGACCAGTCCGAGGAAGCCGTCCAGCCCCGCGAGGTGGCCGGTCGGGCTGGACGAGGTGATCAGCGGGCTGCGGAAGGCGAACGGCTCGCCGGTCTGCGCCGCGGCGCCCGTCACGTCACCCCGGAACCGGGCCTCGTGGTACGCCCTGACGGTCTCCCGGGTCCGGCGAGTCTGCCGGGCCTGCCGTTCGGCTGTGCTCACAGTGTTCTCGGTGCTCACAGTGCTCGTGGTGTTCCCCCTCCTGGTGAGTTCAGGGCTTCCTGTCCGGCTGCTGCGGACGGTCGAGGTACTGCTCGATGCGCTGCTGGTTCTCCACCAGGCGGAGGCAGAGGTGGCGCAGTTGGGCCAGCTCGTCGGGCGAGAACCCGTGGAAGACCGCCGCCATGGCGCGCTCGGTCGGCGCCCGGAACGCCTCCAGCCAGGCCCGCCCCTCCGGGGTGATGGCGACCAGGACGGCCCGCCGGTCGCGGGGGTCGGGCAGACGCCGGGCGAGGCCCTCACGTTCCAGGGTGTCGACCAACCCGGTGACGTTGCGCGAGCTGACGCCGCCGGCCCGGGCCAGCTCGCCGACAGTGAGTCCGGCCGTGCCGATTGCGCTGCTCGTGCTGGTCATACCGGTTGTTCCGGTCGTATCGGCTGTATCGGTCGGGGTTGCCGCGCCCGCCTCCCCGGCCGCGTTCAGCCGGATCAGCACGTCCAGTGCGCCCGAGCTGAGCCCGCGCCCCTGGGTGCCGTGCGTCCGCAGCCGCTCGACGGCGTGGAAGGCCGAGCGCGCGGCGGCCGCGGCCTCCAGGGCGAGGGTGTCCCCGTCACGGGTGAACCCGGTCATGGCGGACCGGACCCGGGTGTCGTACAGCCGGCCCTCGGCATCGCGGTCGAGCGGACCGGCGGCCGGTTCCTCGGATTTATGTACGTACTTCATAATGAAGTCATTCTGTAGATCGGGAGCGGTGCGTGTCAACGCCCGGGCGGCAGCACCACTCGCGAGCGGAGGCGGCCCCAGGCCGACGAGGTGTGTCCGGGTCAACGACGGCGGGCCGTGCACCCGTTCGGCGGACAGCCGGTGAACATCCGTCGATTCGCCGGTGCCGACCGCGGTCCGTGCGGCATAACGGAGGGGTGCCCGCCCAGCACGGCGCACCGGAGCCCACCGGACCGGCCGAAGGACCTCACCGATGCCCCTGAAGAACTACGGCGTGCTCGCCGCCACTGCCGTCGAGCGGCGCCGCGAAGGCGCCGCCGACACCCCGCACTACCAGATCCACCTGCGCGACGCGCAGGGCACCGACTACCGGGCGGCGGTCAACGTCCAGTCGCAGCAGTCCCCTTCGGACCTGCTCTACGTCGTCGTGGACGACTTCCGGCACCCGCTCACCGCGCTGCTCCCCGCCGCCGGCAGCGGCTGGACCGACCTCCCCTCGAAGCCCGGCACGGCGAGTCTGGACTTCATCCGCGGCAACCTCTTCGACCCGGCTGCCCTGCGCACGTTGCCGCCCGACGCCCCCGGTGCCGACAACGACCTCGCCGACCTGCTCGACCACTACGTCCAGCGCGCGATCAACGACCCGGCCGCCGCCGTCTACCTGATCGGCCAGCGCTTCGGCCCCGAGCCGACCGTCCCCGACAAGGTGTTCGGCTTCACGCCCGGCAACGGCGTCCACGACATCCACATGAACCAGGGCAACAGCGGCCGCTTCCGCGCGGACGACGGCGTCTACCAGGACGGCGGGCTGCTGATCCACCTGCCCGCCGAGGACCGCTGGATCGCCGTGTTCCTCGCCTTCCAGTCGCAGGCCTGGCACACCGACGACGCCACCGGCCACACTCTCCCGGGCACCCCGCCGCGCCCCACCGACCCGACCGGCCACGACGCCGCGCTGCGCATCGTCGCCGCCGTGGTCAACCCGGTCGGCCCGGCTCCCGAGGACGAGACGGTCACCGTGCTCAACACCTCCGCGGCGCCCGTCGACCTGGCCGGCTGGCACCTCGCCGACCAGGCCAAGCACCGGCTCGCCCTGCCCGCCGGGCCGCTGGCCGCCGGGGCCGCGCTCACCGTGCACGGCGCCGGCGGCTTCGAGCTCGGCAACCACGGCGGGGCGATCACCCTGCTCGACCCGAGCGGCCTCAAGGTGCACGGTGTCGCCTACACCGCCCGCCAGGCCGCGGCCGAGGGCCGGACGATCACCTTCTGAGGTGATCCGACACCTTCCGACACCCTCCGATGTCTTCTGATGCTCCCTGACTCCCTCTGACGCCTTCTGGCGCCTTCTGGCGTTCGTAGGCCGTCGCGGGCCGTCGCGGGCCGTCGCCGGATCCGGGTGCAGGCCCGGGCCCGGTGACGCTGCCCGCCCCTGCCGGTCTCCTCTTGTCCCTCGTCCGAGTGAGCCCCGGATTTCACCGGGCCCGGCCGGGGCAGATCCCGCCCGTGACCACCTCCACACCGCGCCGCCGGCGTCGTCGCCCGGCCGCTCCGCACCGGAAGCCGGCCCCCGCCAAGACCGCTCCCTCCACTCCTCCTCCGGCCTCGGCGGCGGCACCGGCCACCGCCAAGCCGCCAACCGCGTCGGCCAAGCCGCTTGAGCCGTCCGTCCCTCCCGTGTCGACCGCACCGCGGGGCCCCGCGCCCGCGGCCCGGCGGACAGGGTGCTGCGACGCCTCCGTCACCGAGCACCGCTCCCTCGGCGGCACCGTCATCCGCACGCGCCGCCACCACCCCGGCTGCCCGGTCTGGAGCGCCCGTTGACGACCCGGACGCGGGCTGACCGAGCGCCGCCCCGTGCCACCCACGCAGCTCCGGGCCGCACCCTGTCGCTCCAGGCCGTGCCACGCCGCTCCGCCCTCGCCCGGCTCCGTCACCCCCACGTCCGCCGCAGGGCCAGCATGCCGTCGGGACCGGGGTCGATCCGGACGCCGAATCCGCGGCTGACCCGGTCGAGCACCTCCCGCATCCACTGCCCGTCGGCGTGCGAGGCGTGCCGGAGCCGCATCTGCCAAGCCTGGACCGGCGCCATGAGGACACCGACCAGATTCCCGCTCCCCGGGTCCACCGAGACGAAGTACAGCAGCCGCAGGTCGTCCCGGTACTGCTCGTGACCGGCGATGCCCTCGTAGTCGTCGATGAAGTCGCCGCAGCCGTAGAGGATGAGCTTCCCGCGGTAGACCTCGACGGGGCGGGGGTGGTGGGAGGAGTGCCCGTGCACGACGTCGACGCCGCCGTCGACCAGGGCGTGGGCGAAGCGGGTCTGGTCCCGGGAGATCCGGTAGCCCCAGTTGGACCCCCAGTGGACCGAGGCGACCACGACATCGCCCGGTCGCCTCACCTGCCGTACCCGGTCGACGACATCGGCCGCGTCGACGGCCGAGGCCTCCGAGACGAAGTCGACGCCGGCCCGCTCCTCGGCCGCGCTCCACCGCCACGGAATGCCGCTGGACGCCGTCCCGAAGGAGAAGACCAGGACCCGCCCGCCATCGCCGACCCCGACGACCGCCGGCTGCCGGGCGGCGGCCGCGTCCGGTCCCGCTCCCGCCGAGGTCAGCCCCGCCCCCGCCAAGGCGTCGAGCGTCTCCCCGAGCCCACCGAGGCCGAAGTCCAGTACGTGATTGTTGGCCAGCACGCAGACGTCCGGCCGGGCGGCGGCCAGGCACGGGACGTTGGCCGGGTTCATCCGGTACAGCACGTCCTTCCCCGGTGCGAAGGAGTTGCTGCGGGTGATGCTCGTCTCCAGGTTCAGCACCCGGACGTCGGGCGCGACCTCGTCGAGCAACTCCAAGGCCTCCCCCCAGGGCCAGGAGAAGTCGACCGGCCGGGGGATCGGGCCGCACACGGCCTCCGCCAACTCGACGTAGTCCCGCGCGTCCCGGACGTACGGCTCCCGCAACGTCGGATCACCGGGGTGCGGCAGGATCTGGTCGACACCGCGGCCGAGCATCACGTCGCCGCAGAGGAACAAGCTCAACGCTCCCGCGTCCACACCACAACGCTAGGCCCGCCACCGCCGCGTCGCAGGTTGCGGGGAACCCCGCCCGGTCGTCCCCGAGCGGGGCCACCGCGGCGACCTCGCCCGACGGGACCGCCCGCCGGAGCGGGCCGGTTCCCGCTGCGGCGAACCACGGCCTCGACGGGTTTCCTGGCTCCGACCCCGCCACAGAGTCGTGACGCTCCCTCATATTGCTGCGCACGACGGCCTGCAGAGGTCCAGCTCATGCCGTATTGAGAGTCAGGGCCTCGCTGTCCGGGAGGCCCTGGCGAAGGAGCAACACATCCCATGAGGAATCAGGAAGCGATCGAGGCGGTCCGGGTCTTTCTGGGCAAGATGGAATCCGCAACGCCGCGGACGGTCGTGCTGCGCGAGGAGTGGGCCAGGGAGTTCGGCTGGGCCTGGAACGTCCGGTTCGAGACCCAGGAGTATCTGGATACCGGCGGTCCCAAGAACCGGCCCATGTCACGCGCCCTCTACGTTCGCAAGGACGACGGAACGGTCGCGTTCCTCCCGTCCTCGTTGTCGGTCAGGCAGGGGGAGTACTTCATGGAAACGGGCGTCTTTCCCCCGCCTCCGGAGTCTGAGCTCTGAGCGCGATCCCCGCCCCCGCCGACCGCGCCCGGGTGGCCGGCGGCGACCCGGGCGCCGACGGATTGCCGCTGCCGCCGGTTCCCGGTCTGTGCCGCCGAAGCGGCGACCCGCAAACGCAAAGTGCGGGTCAGGATTTCTCCTGACCCGCACTCGTTGTGTCCGAGGGGGGACTTGAACCCCCACGCCCGATAAAGGGCACTAGCACCTCAAGCTAGCGCGTCTGCCATTCCGCCACCCGGACTAGGTGTTGTCTTTGCGGCTTCCTCGGCCGCGCTGACAGATGTAACTGTAGCAAAGATCGGCTTGAGCTCCCAAAACGGCTCCGGGTGGGGGTGCGGGGGCAGGCGGCGGGGGAGGGGAGTGGTCTGTGGCGGGGGTGTGACCAGGGGGTTTCCTGCGGTTTCCCCCGGGTTCGCGGGGTGGATCCGGGTGGGGGGCTGGGGGAGTATGGGCGGACGTGCTCGTACGGCCCGGGTGCAGGTCCCGGGGGTGGCGCGGTGGTGCGCCGGTGCGGGGCTGAGACGAGGAGTGACCGTGAGCGAGCGGAGCGAGTCGACGGCGGGGCGGGCGGCGGCGCCGAAGGTGACGGCCGAGTCGGAGGTCGCCGAGATCTGTCGCGATCTGATCCGGATCGACACCAGCAACTACGGCGACGGCTCCGGGCCGGGGGAGCGCAAGGCCGCCGAGTACGTGGCCGAAC
Organism: Kitasatospora sp. NPDC056181; assembly: GCF_042266225.1. Taxonomy (NCBI): domain Bacteria; kingdom Bacillati; phylum Actinomycetota; class Actinomycetes; order Kitasatosporales; family Streptomycetaceae; genus Kitasatospora; species Kitasatospora sp. NPDC056181. The sequence continues at coordinate 44,709 of NZ_JBHJUK010000052.1, read as the reverse complement.
AGCTCGCGGAGTTCGGTCTCGAACCCCAGATCATCGAGTCGGCCAAGGGGCGGGCGTCGACGGTGGTGCGGATCGAGGGGGAGGACCGGTCGCGTCCGGGCCTCCTGATCCACGGGCACACCGACGTGGTGCCGGCCAATGCCGCGGACTGGACGTACGACCCGTTCGGCGGCGAGATCGCGGACGGCTGCGTCTGGGGGCGCGGCGCGGTCGACATGAAGGACATGGACGCGATGACGCTGGCCGTCGTCCGTGACCGTCTGCGGACCGGGCGCAAGCCCCCGCGCGACCTGGTGCTGGCCTTCCTCGCGGACGAGGAGGCGGGCGGCACGTACGGGGCCCGGTACCTGGTGGACAAGCACCCGGGTCTGTTCGAGGGCGTGACCGAGGCGATCGGCGAGGTCGGCGGCTTCTCGTTCACCGTCAACGACCAGACCCGGCTCTACCTGGTGGAGACGGCCGAGAAGGGCATGCACTGGATGCGGCTCACGGTCGAGGGCCGGGCCGGGCACGGGTCGATGGAGAACGACGACAACGCGATCACCGAGCTGTGCGAGGCGGTCGCGAGGCTGGGGCGGCACAAGTTCCCGCTGCGGATCACCAAGACCGTCCGGGCCTTCCTGGACGAGCTGTCGGACGCGCTCGGCGTCGAGCTCGACCCGGAGAACATGGACGAGACGCTGCGGGTGCTGGGCGGCATCGCCAAGATGATCGGCACCACGCTGCGCAACACCGCCCAGCCGACCATGCTCGGCGCCGGCTACAAGGTGAACGTGATCCCCGGGCAGGCGACCGCGCACGTGGACGGGCGATTCCTGCCCGGCTACGAGGAGGAGTTCCTGGCGGAGCTGGACAGCGTGCTCGGCCCGCGCGTGAAGCGGGAGAGCCTGCACTCGGACAAGGCGATCGAGACCGGGTTCGACGGAGCGCTGGTGGAGGCGATGCAGACCGCGCTCCGTGCCGAGGACCCGATCGCGCGCGCCGTGCCGTACTGCCTCTCCGGCGGGACGGACGCCAAGTCGTTCCAGGACCTCGGGATCCGCTGCTTCGGCTTCGCGCCGCTTCAGCTGCCGCCGGAGCTGGACTTCGCCGGGATGTTCCACGGCGTGGACGAGCGGGTGCCGGTGGACGGGCTGAAGTTCGGCGTCCGGGTGCTGGACCGGTTCATCGACCTCAGCTGAGCAACCGGCCCCCGAGCGGGGCGCGGCCCGTTCCCGGAGTGTCCGGGGGCGGGCCGTCCGCATTGTCCGAGCTAATGATTTGGGACCGCGGAAAAGTGATCCAGAGAAACGTTTCTCCGCTAGGTTCCAGGTCGACATCTTGTGCGAGGCGTCACCGTTGCGGGTGAATTGGGAAAAGGTTCCGTACCCCGTTTGCCACACCCTCGTTCATTCCTTTGCAGCCCGCCGAACGGGTTGCGCAGTCCGTACAGGAGGAATGATGAAGCTCAAGAAGATCGCCGCCGTGACCGCCGCCACCAGCGGCCTGGTGCTGGCAGCCGCCGGTGTTGCGTCCGCCCACGGCGGTGCCGCGGCCGATGGTGTCGCCGCCGGCTCGCCGGGCGTGGTTTCGGGCAACCAGGTGCAGATCCCCGTGCACATCCCCGTGAACCTCTGCGGCAACACCGTCAGCGTGATCGGCGTTCTGAACCCGGCTTTCGGCAACCACTGCGCCAACTTCTGAGCGCAGGTTGACCGTGTGATCGGCTGACAGGCCGGTCATCGGGTTGACTGACTTGGCCCCCGGGTGGCGGACGCGCCGCACCGGGGGCGCTTCACTGCCCGGGTCCGTCCGGCGGTCCGGCCGGCCTGCTCCGGGCCGCCGGGACCCGCTCGGGAGACGCGGCCAGGACTCGCTCCGGCCCGTTCGGGATCCCGCTGGATCCGCCCGGGGGGGGCTTGTCCACTGCCTGTGGGTGGCTTCGCTCGATCGGGTGAAGCGGGTTCGTTCGGCTCAACCTCGATGCCCCAGCCTCGTTGTCCCCTGTGCAGCCGAAGACCTAGCCAGTTATTCGGAAATTCCGACTTTCGTTTAGGTCATCACGTCGTTTCGATACGTCAGGGGAAAATATGAGGAATGTAGCCAAGAAGGGGCTCCTCACGGCCGTGGCCACCGGCAGTGTCCTGGCCTCGACCGCCGGCTACGCCTACGCGGGCGCCGAGGCGCAGGGGGTCGCGGCCGGTTCCCCGGGCGTGGCCTCGGGGAACTCGGTGCAGGTGCCGGTCGAGGTGCCGATCAACGCCTGCGGCAACACCGTCGACGTGGTCGGCGTGCTGAACCCGGCGTACGGCAACCACTGTGCCAACGCCAGCGGCGGCGGGCACCCGGCCGGCGGCGGCCACAGCTCCTCCGGATCCTCCGCTTCCGGATCCTCGGCCTCCGGGTCCTCGGCACCCGGGTCCTCCGCTTCCGGATCCTCGGCATCCGGCACGGCGGCCGGTTCGCCCGGGGCGGTCTCCGGCAACAGCATCCAGGCGCCGGTGCACGTGCCGGTCAACGCCTGCGGCAACTCGGTCAACGTGGTCGGCGTCGGCAACCCGGCCTTCGGGAACGCCTGCGGCAACGAGAGCCACCCGGTGTCGGCCCCGCCCACCAAGCCGGACGACGACTGTCCGGAGGGGCACACCCCGCACAACCCGCCGCCCACCCACCCGTCCACGCCGCCCTCGCAGAGCCCGGGTGACAACAAAACGACGCCGCCGGGCATCCCGCACACGGGGAGCCCGTCCACGCCTCCTGCTGCCACCCCCACCGCTCAGGCCGCGCCGGCCTCGGTCCGGACCGAGAGCCCGCAGGCCACCGCGAGCCAACTGGCGTCGACCGGTGCCGGAAGCACCGAACTGCTCGGTGCGGCCGGCCTCGCCCTGCTGGTCGGAGGTGGCGTCCTCTACCGCCGCGCCCGCGCCGGCGCGCGCTGATCCTCGGTGCGTTCCGGCTGGGACCGTGGGCCCGTGGCCGGGATCCCGTGCGGGTTGAACCGCACGCCCTGAGGGCGCGACGAGCGGGCCCCGCTGGGTGGGCCCGCCAGGCGAGGCCACGGCGCACGTCGCGCGGAGCGTGCTGAGCGGCGCGCGCCGAGCCGGAGAAGCCGCCCGCGGCCGTCGGATGAACGGACGGCCGCGGGCGCGCGAAGGCACGGGCGTGAGGCTTCAGGCGCCGGGGTCGGTGATCACGCCCACGGCGTGACGGCCGTCACCAGCTCCGGACCTGCCGGATGATCCGTCGCCGCAGCAGCACCGTCCGGCTGCCGTCGGGGAACAGGCGCAGTCTGTCCAGCTCCCAGTGGCCGTACTCGGCGTGGTCGGTGAGCAGTTGGCGTGCCGCGTTGCGTGAGGTGCCGCGCGGCATGCGCAGCGACTGGTACTCGTACTCCGGCTGCCGGACCGGCTTCGGTGGGGTCAAAACGCTCCTCCTGAGGGACACCTTCGGGCAAGCCTACGGCCTGCCCCCGACAACGGGCCCGGGCATTTTCGGCCGCACTCCCGCCGAGCGGTCACCCGTGGTCCCACCCGGGACCCGCCTGGTGGACCGCCGGCAGAACCGCAGGCGGCCCGCCCTCGGCCCGCCCTCGACCCGCCCTCGATCCGCCGCCGGCCCACCTGCGCCGCGCCCGGGGTCCTGACAGTGCATCAGTTCCGTTTCTCCTCCTGACGGAATACCCCGATCACGGCTCGCCAAGCGGCACCCGGACGGCCCAGCCGTGCCGTCGCCGCGGCCCGCGCGCGGGCGTACGCGGGCACAGAACCACGCGGATCGGACATCAGGGCGGAAGTTGCGGTGAAATCGCGGGTGTAGGTGACAACCGCTGTGCGTACCGACGCCGCGGGGAGATAGCGTCTGCACCATGTCTGATGCCGCGCAGCCCACCATTGCCGAGGTACGCGCCGCCGCCGAGGCGGTCAAGGCCGCCATCGACCGTCATCTGGAAGCGGTGTCGAGCCCCAGCGCAGCGGACGATCCCGCTGTGTTCGCCGCCTACGAGCAGCTGGCGACGGCGGCCATCGCCTACGACCAACTCCTTTACGAGGTCTACGACGAGGTCACCCCGTTCGAGGTCCCCGGTGACGAGGGGCCGGGCGGCTACCACGGTCCGGAACAGCCCGAGTCGATCAGCGTGCTGATCCGCCGCGACTACCACGTGGTGGACTCGAAGCGGCTTCGCGCCCAGGCCGAGCGGCTGGACGAGTCGCTGACCCCCGGCGGGGGCGGCACGGGCGGCCTGAACGCCGCGATCGGCGTGCTGTTCGGCGAGTACGAGCCGGACGAGATCGCCGCCCGCAGCGAGGAGTTCGGCCTGGAGGAGGGCGATTCGACGCTCTGGGTCGCGGCGGCCGAGCCGTCCGAGCCGGGGGAGTGGCTGCCGGAGCCCTTCGAGCACGCCGACCCGCAGTTGCTGATCTGCCGGTTCGACGTCAGCGAGGTCTACGACGACGAGGACCTCGACGACTGATCCGGGTCGCTCCCGGTCCGTTCCGCGGGCCGCGGCGTCACGCCGGGCGGCGCGGCGGGGCACCTCTCCCCGCCGCGCCGTCGGCTCCGGAGGCCGGCGTCCAGTGGTCGGCGCTCAACGGCCTGCGCCGACGCCGAGTTGGGCGAGCAGGGCCTGGTTGTCCTCGATGTGCCAGTCCTCGGTGATCCGCACCGTGCCGACGTGCTGGATGTCGATCGCGTTGAACTCGACGCGCTGGCCCTGCCCCCGCACACCGTTGAAGGTCCCGGTGAAGTGGCCGCGGAAGACCAGCCTGGCGGTGATCCGGTCGCCGGTGATCAGCAGGTCCGACAGCTCGCAGCTGAGGTCCGGCACGGCGGCACGGAAGGTGCGGGAGGCGAAGGCCGGCCCGGCCGGGCCCTGCGGGCGCCCCTCCGGCAGCGTGTTGTCCCGGAATCCGGGGTCGACGGCGGAGTCCAGGTAACGCTGCTCGCCGGTGTTCCAGAAGGTGTAGAGCTGCTGGGCGAGCCGGATCTCCTGGGCTGCCCGCCGGGCGGGGAGCGAGCCGTCCACGGTGAGCGCGCGCGGCTGGACGAGCCCCGGCGTGCGGTCGACCAGCCGCCAGGCACGGTCGCCACCGTGGGCGGCGGAGGGGTGTTCGGAGGCGGCGGTCGCAACGGGCGCGCTGCCGACCGTCGCAGCGGCGACGAGCAGGGCGGCGACGCCGGCGGCGGCCGTGGCGGTGGTGCGGAAACGCTGGCGCGGACGCATGGTTTCGGACGTTCCTCTCAGGTACGGGGCGGTACGGGCGGTGCACAGGGGTGCACGGATGTGTACGGGGAAGGCGGGGCGGGCCGTGCACCGGGGTGCCCAGGGCAAGGCGGTACGGGACGTGCGCAGCCCGGCGGGGGTTCAGCGGGGGTTCAGAGCTGGCGGAGCGCGCCGCCGTCGACGGCCCACTCGGCGCCGGTCACCTGGCCGGCGGGCGGCGAGACCAGGTAGGCGATCACCCGGGCGACGTCCTCGGGCGTGCCCAGCCGTGCGGTCGGCAGCCGCCGGACCTCCCGGACGAAGTGGTCGATCGCGGCCTCGGTCGGCAGGCCGAAGCCCTCGGCGAGCTGCTCCGCGAAGCCGCCGGGAGCGTCCCAGAGGCGGGTGCGGGTCGGTCCGGGCGAGACCACGTTGGAACGGACTCCCCGGCGGCCGAACTCCACGGCGAGGGACTTGGAGAGTGACAGCAGCGCCGTCTTCGCCGCCGCGTAGTCGACCAGCGGGCTGTCGGGCAGCCGGGCGGCCTCGCTGGCGACGTGCACGATCGCCCCGCCGGCGCGCAGCAGGGCGGGCAGCGCGGCGCGGCTCATGCGCACCGCGGAGTGGAAGTTGAGGTCGAAGGTGGCGAGCCACTGCTCGTCGGTGACGTCCAGGAAGCCGCTCCGGGCGTCCAGGCCGCCGACGTTGTTCACCAGCGCGTCGAGCCGGCCGTGCCGGGCCAGTACGTGTTCGACGATCCGGTCCGCCGTGCCGGGCTCGGTGAGGTCGGCGGCCAGTGCGTCGACCCGGTCTCCCAGCTTCTCGACGCCCTCGGGGGAGCGGGAGACGCCCACCACGACGGCCCCCTCGGCGGCCAGCAGCCGGACGGTGGCCTCGCCGATTCCGGCGGAGGCGCCGGTGACGACGACCACCTGGTCAGTGAGCTGTAGATCCATGGAACGGCACTCCTCGGTCGGGGTGGGGAAGTGCTCTCCACCCTCTGCCGACCAGGTGTCATGCGTCCAAGGCTTGGTTTCTATCGTTGCCATGAACGCACGTCATGGCAGTACCGGGGAACGCGCGCGGCCCGTGCGCGGGAAGTCGGCGGATCCGACGTCCCGTGCACGGGCCGGACTGCGGAACCGGCGCCGGCCGGCAGCCGCTCGGGAGCGCAGGGGCGTGGGCTCAGGCCGTGCGGCCGAAGTCCACGTTCTTGGTCTCGACCGTCCCGGCCGTCCGCCCGGGCGCCTTCTGGCCGGACCAGTAGAGGTTGGTGTGGGCGATGACCTGCTCCGGCTTCGGCGCGCCCCAGGAGGAGAGGTCCTCCGTGGTGTGGGCGTCGCTGACCAGGATCGCGTCGTAGCCGCGGACGAGGGCGCCGTGGAGCGTCGAGCGGACGCAGAAGTCGGTCTGCGCGCCGGTGACCACGAGGCGCCCGACCTCCAGGCCCGCCAGTCCGGCCTCCAGGGTGGTGTCCTCGAAGGAGTCGCGGAAGAGCTTCTCGACGATCGCCTCGCCCTCGGCGGGCACCAGCTCGGGCACGATCTGCCAGCCGTCGCTTCCGAGGACGAGGTCCTCGGCGGAGTGCCGGACCCAGATGACCGGCACCTGCTCCAGCCGGGCCTTCTCGACCAGGGCCGCGATGTTGGCGACGACGGCGTCGCGCTCGTAGGCGCCCTCGACCACGTCGTTCTGTACGTCGATCACGAGAAGTGCGGTGTTCGGCCGGTTCTCGAGGGTGGTCATGGTCTCCCCTTTGCGCACGATGGACTACTGCGCCCCGCACGCTAGCGCCGACCACTGACGGCGGACCAGCCGATTGCGGTGGCGGCGGGGGTCCCGCCCCCACCGCAATCGGTTCCCGGTACGTGCCCGCGCCGTCAGTACACCTGGGCGGCGTTCTCGGCGAGGACCGCGCGCAGCCGGGTGGTGCGGGGCTGGGCCGGGCGCTCGGCGACGGCCTGGGGGAGGGCGGGGCCGGCGGCGTGGACCACCGAGAGGTGGCGCTCGCCGCGGCCGAACGCCGTGTACACCCACTGGCGGGTGAGTGCCGCGCCCGCGTCCTCGGGGAGGACCACGACGGCGCCCGGCCAGCGGCGGCCGACCGCCTGGTGGACGGTCAGCGCCCAGCCGTGCCGCAGTCGGCCGGCCTCGGCGGGCGGGACGGTGCGCCGCGCGCCGTCCGCGTACTCCAGGTGCAGACCGGTGGCGTCGCCGTCCAGCACGCGTGCGGGGCGGGTGATGCCGGGGGCGGGGGAGTCGACCACCCGGTCACCCGGGTCGAAGCCGGCGAAGCGGCCCGGGCCGGGGTTGAGGCGGGCCTTGGCGGCGGCGTTGAGCGCCCGGGTGCCGGCCGGTCCGCCGTGGCCGGGGGTGAGCAGCACCACCTGCTCGGCGGGGATGCCCAGCGCGCGCGGGATGGAGTCGGTGAGCAGCTGCACGGCACGGTGGACGGCCTCGGCGCCGTCCTTGGCGGTCAGGATGACCACCTCCTTGTCCGGCGCCTCGACCGGCTGGAGCTCGCCGATGCCGACCCCGGAGACCAGCTCGCCGATCGGTCCGAAGTCCGGGGTGCGGGAGGCCACGGACGGGCAGACCTTGGCGGCCATCAGGTCGGCGAAGAAGCGGCCGGGACCGGCGGACCAGAGCTGGCCCGGGTCGCCGCTGAGGACCAGCCGGGTGCCGTCGGCGAGCGACTCCAGCAGGGTGGCGGCCAGCTCGACGTCCAGCAGCGGGGCGTCCAGGACGACCAGGACGTCCAGGGCGAGCGTGCCGTCCGGGGAACGGCCGGGGCCGGCCGTCCCGGCCAGCAGCTCGGCCAGGGTGGCGACCTGCAGGGGGCCTTCGGCGAGCGCGGCGAGGCTGTCGCGGCCCTGGTCGGTCCAGGTGGCGGCCCAGGCGCGGAGCCCGAGGCCGGTGGCCGCCCGGACCAGGGCTGCCGGCTCGGCCCGCGCGGCCTCGCCGCCGGTGTGGGTGACCAGGGCGTTCTCCGCGGCGGCCCGGATCAGGGCGGTCGCGGAGGAGGACGTGGCGGCGACGGCGGCCGCCTCCCAGGCGGCCGGGCCGGGCGCGGCGGGCGGTTCGGGCGCGGCGGGCGGTTCGGCACCGTGCTCGGTGGCGTCGTGCCCCGCGGCACCGTGCTCGGTGGTGTCGTGTTCCGCGGTGTCGTGCTCGGTGGCGTCGTGCTCGTCGGAGGCCGGTTCGGCGGCGGCGCCGTCGGCGGCCTCCCCGGCCGGACCTCCGTCAGCGGGCACGCCCTCGTCGTCGGGACCACCCTCGGGACCGCCCTCGTCCTCGGGCAGGTGCTCGTCCTCGGGCTGGTCCTCGCCCTCGGGACCGTCCTCGCCGGGGACGAAGGTGGACATCAGCTGGACCAGGCCCTCGGCGAGGCTGTCCTCAGCGAGGGCCAGCCGCTCCAGCGCGAGCAGCATCCGGGTCGGCGGCTCGTCGTCCTCCTCACCGCCGCCCGCGGCGTGCGCCTCGGCACCGGTCAGCTCCTCCTGGAACGGCAGCGCCCGGCCGTCGTCCATGGCCGCCTGGAGTGCGGCGGCGGTGTCCGGGAGACCGAGACGGCCGAGCCCGGCGGTCACCTCGCCGATCTCCACGGCGGAGTGGCCGCGCAGTGCGGCCTGCTCCAGCAGCCACGGCACCAGTGCCTGCGCCCGGCGCGGGTCGCCGGGGCCGGCGGCGGGACCGAGCAGACCGCGGGCGAAGCCGTCCGCGTGCTCGGGGCGGACACCGGGCAGGGTCAGCACGGCCCACGGGTCGGCCCGCAGCTGCCCGGCGGCGCCGTCGCCGAACGCGGCCACGGCGGCGGTCGCGAGGTCGGTCGGTGCGCCGCCGGCGGCCAGGACCTCGGCGGTGTCCTTGAGGGCCTGCGCACGCTGCTCGTCGGTCCCGGCCCCGACCGGGGACGGACGGGCGGCGGCCGACGCCTCCGGTGAAGGAGCGGTACCGGGTGAAGGAGCGGCACCGGGCGAAGGGGTGGCGTCCGGGCCGCCGGTGGGGGCGGCCGGCGAGGCCTCGGGCGCGGGGCCCGCGGACTGCTTCCCGACCGTCCGGATCGCCGCGGCCAGCGCCGCGACGGCGGCCGCCTTGTCCGTGTCGCCGCTGCCGCGGCTCTCGGCGCTGCCGTCCGGGCCCGGGGTCACCGTGGTCTCCTCCGGAGCGCCGTTCTCCGTGTCACTCATCGTTCGCTCCAAGAAAGGTCACTCCACAGCTGGCACCGGACCGCACCGGACGGCGGGACGGCGGGCCGCAGGCGGCCGCCCCGGCGCGGTCGGCGCGGTCGGCATGGTCGGGACGGCACGGCCGCGCGGAGCGGCTGAGCCGATGGGGTCGGTCGGGCAGGTCGAAACAGGTCGGATCAGATCAAAACAGGTCGGGTCAGGTCACGGCAGGTCAGGGTGGGCCAGGTCAGGTCCAGTCCGGTCGGGCCAGGTCGGAACGGGTCGGAACAGGTCGGGCCAGGTCGGAGCGGGTCGGAGCCGCCCGGATCACGGGCGACGCGGGCCCTACAGCTCGCTCCACCCCTGATCCGGGTAGCGGTGGACCGGCGACGAGATGTCGTCGAGCGCACCGCGGATCTCATCCGGAAGCGTAAGCGCCTCCACTGACAGCGCCGCCTGGAGCTGCGCCGCCGTCCGCGCCCCGACCAGCGCGCTCGCGACGCCCGGCCGGTCCCGCACCCAGGCGAGCGCCACCGCGAGCGGGCTGCTGGCGAGGCCGTCGGCGGCGGTGGCGACGGCGTCCACGATCCGCCGCGAGCGCTCCCCGAGGTAGGGCTGGACGAATCCGGAGAGGTACGGCGAGGCGCCGCGCGAGTCCTGGGGCAAGCCGTGCCGGTACTTGCCGGTGAGTACGCCGCGCCCGAGCGGGGAGGAGGCGAGCAGACCCACCCCGGCGTCCCGGGCGGCGGGCAGCGCCTCCCGTTCGATGCCGCGCTGGAGCAGTGAGTACTCCAGCTGCGCGCCGGCGAGCGGCACCCGGCCGTGGTGGGCGCGCTGCCAGGTGGCCGCCTTGGCGAGCTGCCAGCCGCTGAAGTCGCAGACCCCGACGTACCGGGCGCGGCCGGAGGTGACGGCGATGTCGAGGGCGGTGAGCGTCTCCTCGACCGGCGTGACCGGGTCGAAGGCGTGCACCTGCCAGAGGTCGACGTAGTCGGTGCCGAGCCGGCGCAGCGAGGCGTCGAGGGCGGCGAGGAGGTGGCCGCGCGAGCCGTCGAAGCGGCGGGCGGACTCGGGGACGCTGCCCGCCTTGGTGGCGATGACGAGGTCGGAGCGGGGGACGACGTTGTCGGCGAGCCGGGAGAGCAGGTACTCGGCGCCGCCGTCCGCGTAGACGTCGGCGGTGTCGACGAGATTGCCGCCGGCCTCGACGAACTCCTTGAGCTGCTCGGCGGCTTCGTGTTCGTCGGTGTCGCGGCCCCAGGTCATGGTGCCGAGGCCGAGCCGGGAGACCTGCAGCCCGGTGCGGCCGAGGTGTCGCATTTCCATCGGACGGGCCCTCCACTGGCCTTGAACGCGGGTCGCCGGGTACGTCGGCCCGCCTGGCGAACGCGCAGGTGGGGAGAGGCGTCCCCACGTCGGCTGAGCGTAGCGGCCGGTGCCCGGGCTGGTGTGCAGACCCGCAGAACGATCACTGCCCGCGGAGCCGTCACCGCAGGCCCCCGGCCACCGCCCCGGCGCGCGGGGCCGCCCACCGGCGCGCGGGTGACCGCCCGCCCGGCGTCCGGGGTCACCGCCCCGGCGTGCACGTGCCGCCCGCCCCGGCGCGCGCCGGGCGCCCGCAATGTGTCCCGGCCCACACCTACCGGCCAGTAGCATGACCGCCGAGTGCGCGGTTACCCTCGCGAACAACCCGACTGGAAGGCTTGGCAGATGCGACTCGGTATCAACCTCGGCTACTGGGGACTCGGCATGGACGCCGACAACATCGCCGTCGCCCAGGAGGCGGACCGGCTCGGCTACTCGGTCTGCTGGGCCGCCGAGGCCTACGGCTCGGACGCGGCCACCGTGCTCTCCTTCGTCGCCGCCAAGACGGAGCGGATCGACATCGGCTCGGCCATCTTCCAGATCCCGGCCCGCACCCCGGCGATGACGGCGATGACGGCGGCCACCCTGGACACCCTGTCCGGCGGCCGGTTCCGGCTCGGCCTCGGCGTCTCCGGGCCGCAGGTCTCCGAGGGCTGGTACGGCGTGAAGTTCGACAAGCCGCTGGCCCGGACCCGCGAGTACGTGGAGATCATCCGCAAGGCGATGTCCCGTGAGCGGCTCGTCCACGAGGGCGCCCACTGGACGCTGCCGCTGCCCGGCGGGCCCGGCAAGCCGATCAAGCTCACCGTGCACCCGGTGCGCGAGCACATCCCGCTGTACATCGCGGCGATCGGCCCGAAGAACCTGGAGCAGACCGGCGAGATCGCCGACGGCTGGCTCGGCATCTTCTTCTCGCCCGAGCACGCCGCGCTCTCCCTCGACCCGCTGAAGGCCGGCCGGGCCAAGGCCGGGCAGACCCTGGAGGGCTTCGACCTCTGCCCGACCGTCACCATCGCGGTCGGCGAGGACATCAAGGCCGGGGTCGACTCCCAGCGTTCCTACGCCGCCCTGTACATCGGCGGCATGGGCAGCAAGGAGAAGAACTTCTACAACCAGCTCACCCGGCGGATGGGCTACGAGCAGGCGGCGGACGAGATCCAGGAGAAGTACCTCGCCAGGGACTACGCGGGCGCCGCGGCGGCCGTCCCGCACGACCTGATCGACGCCACCTCGTTGGTCGGCGACACCGCCCGGATCGCCGACCGGATGCAGGCGTACGCGGACGCGGGCGTCACCACGCTGACCCTGGCACCGGCCGGGTTCACCCTGGACGAGCGGGTGCAGGCGCTGCGGACGGGCGTCGAGGCGCTGGAGCGTGCCGGGCTGGCCTGATCCGCCCCGCCCCAGCAGGTCCGGCCGGCGGGCCCGTCCCGCCGGCCGGCCGAGCCGGAGAACCGGCCGCGACCGGTACCCCCTCGGCGCCCGGTACCCCTTCGGCGCCCGGTACCCCTTCGGCGCCCGGCACCCCTGCGCCCGGCACCCCCGCACCCGGCCCCCTGCGCGGGCCACCGGCCGCGTGCCCTACAGCCAGTCGTGCCGCTTGAACACCCGGTGCAGCACCACGCAGACCGCCACCATCAGCGTCAGCGCCGCCGGGTACCCCCACGGCTGGTGCAGTTCGGGCATGTGCTCGAAGTTCATGCCGTACACGCCCGCGATCATGGTCGGCACGGCGGCCAGCGCCGCCCAGGCCGAGATCTTCCGCATGTCGTTGTTCTGCTGCACGCTGACCTGCGCCAGGTTGGCGCTGAGGATGTCCGACAGCAGCCGGTCCATGCCGTCCACCTGGTCGTTGGCCCGGGCCAGGTGGTCGGCGACGTCCCGCAGGTACGGCAGCGCCTCGGCGCGGACGAACGGCACGCCGCCGCGTTCCAGCCGCAGCATCGGTTCCAGCAGTGGGCCGGTGGCGCGTCGGACGGCCACCAGCTGGCGCTTGTAGCCGTAGATCCGGCCGGCGTTGGCGCGGTCGACCCTGCCGGGGGCGAACACGTCGGCCTCCAGTTCGTCCAGGTCGGCCTGGAGCGCGACGACCACGTCCACGTAGCCGTCCACCACGATGTCGCAGACCGAGTGCAGGACGGCGCTCGGCCCGTACTTCAGCACCTCGGGCTGGGCTTCCAGTTCCGCCCGCAGCCCGCCGAGCGGGCTGTCGGCGCCGTGGCGGACCGTCATCACGAAGTCCTCGCCGACGAAGACCATCACCTCGCCGCCGGTCACCGCGTGCCCACCGGGGTGGTACCCGAGCGTCTTGAGCACCACGAACAGGTAGTCCTGGTAGGCCTCCACCTTCGGGCGCTGGTGCGCGCGGACGGCGTCCTCGGCGGCCAGCGGGTGCAGGGAGAACTCCGTGCCGACCTGGTCGAGTTCCTCGGCCGTCGGCTCGAACAGGCCTATCCAGACGAAACTGCCCTTGCCGGCCGCCCGCGCGGCGGCGAGGGCGCCGGTGTGGTCCTGCGGGCCCTCGATCCGGCGGCCGTCGCGGTAGATGGCGCAGTGGACGATCATGCGGGCCATTGTGGCCCCTGGACGGCGGCGGTGGTGGCACATCGCCCGTCGTACCGATGCTCCACACCAATCCGGCACCACTCCCGCCGCCCCGGAACCGCCCAGCCGCCGCCTCCCGCCGTCGCCTCCGGCCGCCCCGGAACCGCCCGCTGCCGTTCCTGGCCGCTCGCCGCCCGCTCGCCGCCCGCCCGCCTCCCGTCCGTGCCCCGCCCGGGAGGCCGTACGCTAGGCCCCATGCCCACCCTGCTGCTCGTCCGCCACGGCCGCTCGACCGCGAACACCGCCGGAATCCTGGCCGGTTGGACGCCCGGGGTGGACCTCGACGACACCGGGCGCGCGCAGGCCGCCGCACTGGCCGGCCGGCTCGCCGGGATCCCGCTGGCGCAGGCCGTCAGCAGCCCGCTGGAGCGGTGCCGACAGACGCTGGAGCCGCTGCTCGCCGCGCGGCCCGAACTCGGCGGCCCCACCGAGGACGAGCGGCTCGGCGAGTGCCACTACGGCGACTGGACCGGCCGCCCGCTGGCCGAGCTGGCCAAGGAGCCGCTCTGGCGCACCGTCCAGGACCACGCGGCGGCGGCCGCCTTCCCCGGCGGGGAGTCCCTGCGCGAGCTGAGCCACCGGACGGTGAGCGCCGTCCGCGAGTGGAACGAGAAGATCGCCGCCGAGCACGGCGAGGACGCGGTCTGGATCGCCTGCTCGCACGGCGACGTGATCAAGGCGGTGGTGGCCGACGCGCTCGGCCTGCACCTCGACCACTTCCAGCGGATCAGCGTCGAGCCCTGCTCGGTCACCGCGATCCGCTACACGCCGAAGCGGCCGTTCGTCCTGAGGATGGGCGACACCGGCGACCTCGCCTCGCTCGCCCCCGGGCCGCGCGACGCCGACGCCACCGGCCACGCCGGGCGCGGTGCCGGCACCGCCGACGGCGACGCGGTGGTCGGCGGCGCCACCGGCGCGGCCTGACCGGAGCCGGCGGCGTCCGGTCCCGGGCTCGGCTCCCCGGGCCGGGCCGGGAGGTCGTAGGGTGACTAACGGGTCCCACCGGGACCCGGCCCCACCCCGACCACCGGCTCGCGACCAGCCGCGACCGACCCCGAGCGCCCCACGACCGACCGACCCCTACCATGATCGACACGATCCGGAGCGAGAGCGTGCCCCGTCAGGTCTTCTTCTACGACCAGCCCGAACGGTTCGTGGCCGGCACCGTCGGCCAGCCCGGCGCCCGGGCGTTCTACCTGCAGGCCTCCGCCCGGGGGCGGATCACCAGCGTGCTGCTGGAGAAGACCCAGGTCGCCGCGCTCGCCGAACGGATCGAGGAGGTGCTGGACGAGGCCCTGCGGCGCAGCGGCGGCGATGCCGCCATCCCCGCCACCGCGCCGGTCGACCTGCTCGACACCGCGCCGTTGGACCTGCCGCTGGAGCAGGAGTTCCGGGTCGGCACCATGGCGTTGGCCTGGGACAGCATCGACGCCCGGCTGGTCGTCGAGGCGCAGGCGGTGATCGAGGACGAGGACGACGAGGACGGCGAGAACGCCGCCGAGGCCGTCTTCGAGGACGACGAGAACGGCCCGGACATGCTGCGGGTGCGGCTCACCGGAGCGATGGCCCGGGTCTTCGCCAAGCGGGCGTTGGACCTCGTCGCCGCCGGCCGCAAGCCCTGCCCGTTCTGCAACCTGCCGCTCGACCCGGAGGGCCACCTGTGCCCGCGCGCGAACGGCTACCGGCGCTGAACACCGAGACCCCTCCGCAGGCGGACCCGGCGGCGGGCGCCGCCCTGGCCGCCGACCCGCCCACCGCGCTGCACCTGCTGCGCGAGGGCGCGCTGGCCGTCCACGGCCGGCTGACCGACGCCTCCAACGCAGCGCTGTACTGCAGCGTCACGCTGGACGGGCTGACCGCGCAGGCCGTCTACAAGCCGGTGGCCGGCGAACGCCCGCTCTGGGACTTCCCCGACGGCACGCTGGCCGGCCGTGAGGTCGCCGCGTACGAACTGGCCGCCGCCACCGGCTGGGCGCTGATCCCGCCCACCGTGCTGCGCGACGGGCCGCACGGGCCCGGCATGGTGCAGCTCTGGGTCGAGCCCGACCCGGACGCCGAACCGCTGCTCGCCCTCCAGGACCCCCGGGGGCCCGAGGACGGCTGGCTGCCGATCGTGCAGGCGGAGGTGGGCGACGGGCGTACCGCACTGCTCGTCCACCCCGACGACCGGCGGCTGCGGCGGCTGGCCGTGCTGGACGCCGTCCTGAACAACGCCGACCGCAAGGGCGGTCACCTGATCCCCGCCGCCGACGGCCGGATCTACGGCATCGACCACGGCGTCACCTTCAACACCGAGGGCAAGCTGCGCACCCTGCTCTGGGGCTGGGCCGGGCAGCCGCTGCCGGAGGAGGCGCTGGAGGTGCTGGCCGGCCTCGCGGAGCAGCTGGACGGCGGCCTCGCCGAGCGGCTCGCCCCGCACCTGACGGCCGCCGAACTCGCCGCCGCCCGGGACCGGGTGGACGGGCTGCGGCGGACCGGCCTGCACCCGCTGCCCTCCGAGGACTGGCCGTCGATCCCCTGGCCGCCGATCTGACGCGCACCTGAACGCACGGCACCCGCCCGCGTGCCCGCCCCCGGCTCAGGGGCGGACCGGGGTGGGCCGGACCGGGCAGGGCAGGGCCCGCCCGGGCAAGGCCGGGCGGGGATTGGTCTGGACCGGTACGGCAGTCCGGCCGCAGACTGCTCCGATGGACGAGCGACGGACCACCCCCCACCTGGACCTGCCGCTGCACCGGTTACAGGTCCCGCTGCCACACCTGCTGCCGTTCGCGATCGGCGGCTTCGACGCCATCGGCCCGCTCTCCCGCGCGGGCTTCCCCCACCGGCACTCCTTCTTCGAGATCGTCTACGTCACCGGCGGCGCCGGGGCCCACGTCCTGGACCTGGTCCACCGGCCGCTCCGGCCACCGCAGTTGTGCGTGATCGCGCCAGGCCAGGTGCACTACTGGGCGGACGCGGACGGGCTCACCGGTCAGGTCGTCCTCTTCAACGAGGACTTCCTGCTCTCCCAGCCCCAGGACGTCGCCGCGCTGCGCGCCCTGGCCACCCTCCCGGTGCTCCCGCTCGGCGAACAGGCCGGGCCGATCGGCGCGTTGCTGGCCGACATGGAACACGAGTACCGGGCCAGACCGTCCGGCTACGCGGGCGTGCTGCGGGCCAGCCTGCACATCCTGATCGTCCGCGCGCTGCGCGCCCGCGCCCCGGGCGAGGGTGGTGCGGCGCCGGGCCGCCAGGCCGAACTGGCCGCCGCCTTCGGTCGGTTGATCGCCGACCCGGGAGGGGTCCAGCGCTCGGTGGCCTCCTGCGCCCAGGAGTTGGGCGTCTCGCCCGGGCACCTTCAGACGCTGGTCAAGCAGGCCACCGGCCGTACGCCCGGCAGGCTGATCCGCCAGCAGCAGACCCTGGAGGCGAAACGACTGCTGGCGTGCACCGATCTGACGATCCGCCAGGTGTCCCGGGAGGCGGGGTTCGGCGACCCGGCGTACTTCTGCCGCTTCTTCCGGCGGGAGACCGGGATGACGCCGGGGGAGTTCCGGGTCCGGGTCGGAGGAAAACACCACGATCCCCGGATCGCGTCCATCGCGGCGGCCCCCGACGGCCCGTAGGTTGGCTGCTGGCCGCCGGTGGCCCGCTCGGAGCGACCGGGCGGGCGGCCGGCTCGGCCCTTGTCATGCCCCCACCATGGCAAGGGCCACCCATCCACCGCACCGCCCATCCACCGCGTCATCCACGCACCGCGTCATCCACCGCACTACTCCGTCCACCGCACCACTCCGTCCACCGCACCACTCCGTCCACCACACTCCACGCCATCCCCCACACACCGAAGGAGTCGGCGCATGCCCGCGTCCGAAGAGCCCACCGGGCCGGAGGGCCTGATCGACCGCCGGATCAGCCGGAAGTCCGTCCTGAAGGCCGCCGCCGTCCTCGGCACCGCGCCCCTGCTGGTCGGCGGCGGGGTCGCCCTGGCCCGCGACCGGGCCGGCACCGGCGAGCTGCCCGGTCTCACCCCGGCCTGCCACGACGACGACGAACCGACCATCGAGCAGACCGAGGGCCCCTACTTCAAGCCCAACTCCCCGCTGCGCACCTCGCTGATCACCGACAGCACCCCCGGCACCCGGCTCACCGTGAGCGGCTACGTCTTCGGCCGGGCCTGCCTGCCGATCTCCGGGGTGCTGCTCGACTTCTGGCAGGCCGACGTCAACGGCGCGTACGACAACACCGGCTTCGCGTTCCGCGGCCACCAGTTCACCAACGCCCAGGGCGCGTTCAGCCTGACCACGATCGTCCCCGGCCTCTACCCGGGCCGCACCCGGCACATCCACGTCAAGCTCCAGGCGCCCGGCCGTCCGGTGCTCACCACCCAGCTGTACTTCCCGGGCGAGCCGCGCAACAGCACCGACACCATCTACGACGCGCGGCTGCTGATGAACGTCCGCCAGGTCGGCCAGGCGAAGGAGGGCACCTACGACTTCGTCCTGAACGTGCCGCAGACGCCGACCCCGACCGGCAGTCCGACCGCCACGCCCACGCCGACCCCGACCCCCACCGCGACCCCGACCGGGCAGCCCGGGGGCACCTGGGCCGCCGGGACGCTCTACAACACCGGCGACCGCGTCACCTATGCCGGCGTCTCCTACCGGTGCCTGCAGGGGCACACCGCCATCACCGGCTGGGAGCCGCCCAACGTGCCGGCCCTCTGGCAGCGGCTGTAGCGGCTCCGGCCGCCTCCCCGGAGGAGCCGGGCGCCCGGTCGGCGGCAGGGCCGGCCGGGCGCTCACCCGTGCCCGCGAGGGGTGCGGGTGCCGCGCCGGGGCCGCCCGGCGCCGGTCAATATCAGTCCGAAAGCGCTCAGGCAACGAAAGCAGGCGAATCCAGTCGATCTTGCATACTGGTTAGGCTTTCAAATGTTCGCACGGTTAAAGTGATTCCCATGCATGCCTGGCCCGCCTCCGAGGTTCCCGCCCTGCCTGGTCAGGGGCTCCCCCTTCGTATCCACGACACCGCAGCGGGCTGTATCCGGGAGGTCGTGCCGCAGGACGGCACCGCCCGGATCTACGTCTGCGGCATCACTCCCTACGACGCGACCCACATGGGCCACGCCGCCACCTACAACGCGTTCGACCTGGCGCAGCGAGTGTGGAAGGACGCCGGTCACGACGTCCTGTACGTGCAGAACGTCACCGACGTGGACGACCCGCTGCTGGCCCGCGCGGTCGAGACCGGCCAGGACTGGGTGGCGCTGGCCGAGCGCGAGACCGCGCTCTTCCGCGAGGACATGACCGCCCTGCGGCTGCTCCCGCCGGCCCACTACATCGGCGCCGTCGAGTCGATCCCGTGGATCGTCCCGCTGGTCCAGAAGCTGCTGGCGAGCGGTGCCGCCTACGAGGTGGACGGCGACATCTACTTCTCGGTGGACGCAGACCCGCACTTCGGCGAGGTCTCCGGCCTGAGCCGCGAGGCGATGCGCCCGGTCTTCGCCGAGCGCGGCGGCGACCCGGACCGCCCGGGCAAGCGCCACCCGCTGGACGCCCTGCTCTGGCTCGCCGCCCGCCCGGGCGAGCCCGCCTGGGACACCGAGCTGGGCCACGGCCGGCCCGGCTGGCACATCGAGTGCGTCGCCATCGCGCTGCAGTACCTCGGCATGTCCTTCGACATCCAGGGCGGCGGCAGCGACCTCTCCTTCCCGCACCACGAGATGGGCGCCGCGCACGCCCAGGTGGCCACCGGCGACCACCCGTACGCCAAGGCGTACGTGCACGCCGGCATGGTCGGCCTGGACGGGCACAAGATGTCCAAGTCCCGCGGCAACCTGGTCTTCGTCTCGGCGCTGCGCCGTGAGGGCGTCGACCCGGCGGCGATCCGCCTCGCCCTGCTCTCGCACCACTACCGCGAGGACTGGGAGTGGACCAAGGCCACCCTGGACGAGGCCGTGGAGCGGCTCGCCCGCTGGCGCGCCGCGGTCTCCCGCCCGGACGGCCCGCCGGCCGAGGCGCTGCTCGCCGAGGTCCGCGAGGCGCTCGCCAACGACCTGGACGCGCCCGCCGCGCTGGCCGCGGTGGACCGCTGGGCCGGCCTTCAGGAGTCCGGTGGCGGCGAGGACATCGGCGCGCCCGGACTGGTCTCCCGCACGGTGGACGCCCTGCTCGGCGTCGCCCTGTAGGACCCGCACGCCACGCCCGGCGGGCGCCACGCACCCGCCGGGCGCAGCGGACGCCACGCACCCGCGAGCCCGCCGGACGTAGCAGTCGCCACGCGCCCGCGCACCCGCCGGACGTAGCAGTCGCCACGCACCCGCGAGCCCGCCGGACGCAGCAGTCGCCACGCGCCCGCGCACCCGCCGGACAGCCGAAAGGGGCGTCAGGACCACTCGTCCTGACGCCCCTTTCGGCGTGCGTGCCGCGCGGCGGAGGGACTACTCCTCCTCGCCGCCGTCCTGGCTCTCCCGGGCGGCCGGCGGCTCGGGATCGCTCGGCCGCTCCGCCGTGGCGTGCCCGGCCACCGGCTTCTCGCCGGTCGGCCCGACGTTCTCCCGGCGGCGCAGGTAGCGCTCGAACTCGCGGGCGATCGCGTCGCCCGAGGCTTCCGGCAGCTCGGCGGTGTCCTGCGCCTCCTCCAGCTGCTGCACGTACTCGGCCACCTCGGTGTCCTCCGCGGCCAGCTGGTCCACGCCCAGCTGCCAGGCGCGGGAGTCCTCGCCCAGCTCGCCCGGCGGGATGCGCAGGTCGAGCAGGTCCTCCAGCTTGTTGACCAGCGCCAGCGTGGCCTTGGGGTTCGGCGGCTGCGCGACGTAGTGCGGCACCGCCGCCCAGAGCGTCACGGCCGGCACCCCGGCGTGCGTGCACGCCTCCTGGAGCACCCCGACGATCCCGGTCGGGCCCTCGTAGCGGCTCTCCTCCAGGTCCAGCCGCTGGGCCAGCTCCGGGTCGGAGGTGACCCCGCTGACCGGCACCGGGCGGCTGTGCGGGGTGTCGCCGAGCAGCGCGCCCAGGATCACCACCAGCTCGATGCCCAGCTCGTGCGCGAAGGCGAGGATCTCGTTGCAGAACGAGCGCCAGCGCATGCTGGGCTCGATGCCGCGCACCAGGACGATGTCCCGGGTCGTCGGCTCGGTCACCCGGACCACCGAGAGCCGGGTGGTCGGCCAGGTGATCCGGCGGACGCCGCCGTCCAGCCACACCGTGGGCCGGTTGACCTGGAAGTCGTAGTAGTCCTCCGCGTCCAGGGCGGCGAACACCTTGCCGCCCCAGGTCTCGTCCAGATGCGCGAGGGCGGTGGATGCGGCGTCACCGGCGTCGTTCCAGCCCTCGAAGGCGCAGACCATCACCGGGTCGATCAACTCGGGAACATCTTCCAGCTCGATCACCCAGCGTCTCCCTCCGGTCGGCGGGCGGCCGCACCCCGTCCCGGCTGGGATGCCGGGGCGCCGGCGGTCCGGCTGCCGACTGTCGAACCTCTCGTCACCCATGGAACGCCGCGTTCCATGGTCCCTACCTGCCCAGCCTACGGGCTTTGATGCGCCCGGCGGCCGGGCGCCGGGACAGGCCGGGCACCGGGACAGTCTGGGGGAGCCGGGCGCCGGGGGCCAGCGGATATCCCGGCGGCGCCCTCGCGGGGCCGCCCGGTCCGCCGCCCGGTCCACCGCCCGGTCCGCCGGGCCGGCCGCCGGGCGTGCTGCCGCGACGGGGCGGCGTGATGATGGAGGCGGGGGCCGGGCTGCGGGTGTGAGGAGCCGGGCGGATGAACGGATGGCTTTGGGCAGGAGCCGCGGTGGCGCTCGCGGCCGGGGCCGGGGCGGTGCTGGCGGCCCAGGCGGCCGGGCGGCGGCTGCCGGTGGAGCACATGACCGAGGGCGGCCTGGACCTGGCCCAGCCGCCCGGCGCGGTCTGGGACGTCCTGACCGACATCGACCTCTACCCCGCCTGGCGCCCGGGCCTGTCGCACGTCGAGCGGCTGCCCGCGACGGCCGGCGGCCGGGCCCGCTGGCGCGAGTACGACAGGCACGGCCACACCACGTACGAGGTGGTGGAGAGCGAGGCGCCGCACCGCCTGGTGACCGGCATCGCGGACCCGGACCTGCCGTACGGCGGCACCTGGACGTACGTGCTGACCCCGGCCGGCGTGGGCTGCACCCTGACCGTCACCGAGCGCGGCGAGGTGTACAAGCCGCTCTACCGCGCCGTCGGGCACTACGTGACGGGCGAGGACGCCGCGATCCACCGCTACCTCGGCGCGCTCGCCCACCGGATGGCCTGAGGCGCGCCGACCCCGGGCCGACCCCGCCCGCCCCGGCCGGGGCGGGCGTCCGCACGCGTGCGCACCGGCCCCGCGGGGCTCAGCGCACCCAGCCGCTGCGGTAGTCCGCCCAGTTCTGCTCGGTGGCGGCGAAGTCCACGTACAGCCCGACGCCGAAGTTCCGCCGGTGCAGGTCGTACCGGCCGAGTCCGAGCCGGATGCCCCGGATGCCGGCGTCGACCGTCTCGGCGTGGCCCCAGTGGCCCCACTTGTCCTCCCAGTAGAACGGCAGGCCCATCAGCAGGTCCACGTCCTCCGGGGTGGCCTCCAGCGCCAGCTCGGTCTGGTAGGCGTTGTAGCCGCCGTACAGCGACTCGGACGGCATGCTGGAGTCGTACGTCATGACCGCGATCTGGTCGACCCGGCGGGCGGTCTCGGCGAAGTAGGCCTGGTCCCACCACTTGCCGTGGCCGGTCAGCGCGATGCCGACGTCGTGCTGCCAGGGCAGCGGGTCGATCTGCGGGGCGGCCACCGACAGCTTCGTGCCGCGCCCGGCGGTCACCGGGCGCACCTGGTCGAGCAGGGCGAGCCAGCCCTTCGAGCCCGGGCGGATCGGTTCCATGTCGAAGTGCACCCCGTCGAAGCCGAGGTCGAGCACCTGGCGGGCGGAGGCGGTGACCCGGTCCCGGGTGGGTGCGTCCTCCAGGTCCAGGGCGTCCTTCTCCGGCTTGACCTCGTCGCCCAGCCAGCTCTGCACCCGGACGCCCGGCAGGACACGGTGCGCGGCCTCGGTGAACCAGCGGGCCCGGGGGTGGACGGACGGCGGCAGCGAGCCGTCGTGCTCCAGCGGGCCGGTGTGGACGTACAGGTCGCGCACGCCGGTGCCGGAGAGCCGCTCGGCGAGGTCGGCGAGGTCGGCGTCACCCTTCCGGCCGTCCACCCAGGCGTGGCCGAGCCAGACGGCGTCCTTGCCGCGGGTGCGGGCCTCGGGGGAGGGGTCGCCGGCGTACTGGAGCCGCAGCGCGAGCGCCGCCGCGCCGACCGGTGTCGCCAGCACGGCCGCCACGACGCCCAGCACGGCCAGGGACTTCCGCCATCTGGACCACCCCCGCCAGCGGGTCCGCAGCGCCCGCAGCGGCCTCCCCAGTTCCCCCGTGAACCGCCGTGCCCGTGCGCCGATCGTCGTCATGCAGTCGCTCTCCCCGTCGCGGCCGAACGCTCAGGATACGGAATGCACCACCGCCTCCCGCCGTGGGCCGGATACGCTGGCCAGGTGCGGCCCCGATCAAGCGGGGTTGCAAAGCCGACAGCCGTCGCACCCAGGGAGAAGCCCCATGGCCACTGCAGCCGATCCGTCCATCACCCAGCAGAGCCGCGCGAACGCGTTGCGTGAGGCGCTCGCCACCCGCGTGGTGGTCGCCGACGGGGCGATGGGCACCATGCTCCAGGCGCAGGACCCGACGCTGGAGGACTTCCAGAACCTGGAGGGCTGCAACGAGGTCCTCAACCTCACCCGGCCCGACATCGTCCGCTCCGTCCACGACGCGTACTTCGCGGTGGGCGTGGACTGCGTGGAGACCAACACCTTCGGCGCCAACTTCTCGGCGCTCGGCGAGTACGAGATCGCCGACCGCATCTTCGAGCTCTCCGAGGCCGGCGCCCGGATCGCCCGTGAGACGGCCGACGCCCACGCCGCCGACGGCCGGACCCGCTGGGTGCTCGGCTCGATCGGCCCCGGCACCAAGCTGCCCACCCTCGGCCACGCCCCGTACGAGGTGCTGCGCGACGGCTTCCGGCTGAACGCGGCCGGCCTGATCGCCGGCGGCGCGGACGCCCTGCTGGTGGAGACCAGCCAGGACCTGCTGCAGACCAAGGCGGCGATCCTGGGCAGCAAGCAGGCGCTCGCCGAGGCCGGCGTGGACCTGCCGGTGCTGGTCCAGGTGACCGTCGAGACCACCGGCACCATGCTGCTCGGCTCGGAGATCGGCGCCGCGCTCACCGCGCTGGAGCCGCTCGGCGTCGACTACATCGGCCTGAACTGCGCCACCGGCCCGGCCGAGATGAGCGAGCACCTGCGCTACCTGGCCAAGAACGCGCGGGTCGGCCTCTCCTGCATGCCGAACGCGGGCCTGCCGGTGCTCGGCAAGGACGGCGCGCACTACCCGCTCTCCCCGGCCGAGCTGGCCGACGCGCACGACGTCTTCACCCGCGAGTACGGCCTCTCCCTGGTCGGCGGCTGCTGCGGCACCACCCCCGAGCACCTGCGCCAGGTGGTCGAGCGGGTCCAGGGCCGCCCGGTCACCGCCCGCGAGCCGCGTCCGGAGCCGTCGGCCGCCTCGCTGTACCAGGCGGTGCCGTTCCGCCAGGACACCTCGTACCTGGCGATCGGCGAGCGCACCAACGCCAACGGCTCGAAGAAGTTCCGCGAGTCGATGCTGGCCGGCGACTGGCAGGCGTGCGTGGAGATCGCCCGCGAGCAGATCCGGGACGGCTCCCACCTGCTGGACCTCTGCGTGGACTACGTCGGCCGCGACGGCGTCGCCGACATGAAGGAGATCGCCGGCCGGCTGGCGACCGCCTCGACCCTGCCGATCGTGCTGGACTCCACCGAGCCGGACGTGCTGCGCGCCGGCCTGGAGTCGCTCGGCGGCCGCGCGGTGCTCAACTCGGTCAACTACGAGGACGGCGACGGCCCGGACACCCGGTTCGGCCGGATCGCCTCGCTGGCCCGGGAGCACGGCGCCGGCCTGATCGCGCTGACCATCGACGAGGAGGGCCAGGCCCGCACCGCCGAGACCAAGGTGGCCATCGCCGAGCGGCTGATCACCCAGCTCACCACCGAGTACGGCATCGACGAGGGCTCGATCCTGGTCGACTGCCTGGCCTTCACCCTGGGCACCGGCCAGGAGGAGTCCCGCCGGGACGGCATCGAGACCATCGAGGCGATCCGCGAGCTCAAGCGCCGCCACCCGGACGTGCAGACCACCCTCGGCCTGTCGAACATCTCCTTCGGCCTCAGCCCGGCCGCCCGGATGGTGATCAACTCGGTCTTCCTGAACGAGTGCGTCGAGGCGGGCCTGGACTCGGCGATCGTGCACGCCTCCAAGATCCTGCCGATGGCCCGGATCCCCGAGGACCAGCGCGAGGTCGCGCTCGACCTGGTCTACGACCGCCGCCGCGACGGCTACGACCCGCTGCAGAAGCTGCTCCAGCTGTTCGAGGGCGTCTCCTCGGCCTCGGTCAAGGCGTCCAAGGCGGAGGAGCTGGCCGCGCTGCCGCTGGAGGAGCGCCTCCAGCGCCGGATCATCGACGGCGAGCGGAACGGCCTGGAGGCCGACCTGGACGAGGCGCTGACCGGGCGCCCGGCGCTGGAGATCATCAACGACACGCTGCTCTCCGGCATGAAGGTGGTCGGCGAGCTGTTCGGCTCCGGCCAGATGCAGCTGCCGTTCGTGCTCCAGTCCGCCGAGGTGATGAAGAACGCGGTGGCCCACCTGGAGCCGCACATGGAGAAGTCCGACAGCGAGGGCAAGGGCACCATCGTGCTGGCCACCGTCAAGGGCGACGTCCACGACATCGGCAAGAACCTGGTCGACATCATCCTGTCCAACAACGGCTACAACGTGGTCAACCTGGGCATCAAGCAGCCGGTCTCGGCGATCCTGGACGCCGCGCAGGAGCACCGGGCGGACGTCATCGGGATGTCCGGCCTGCTGGTCAAGTCCACCGTGATCATGAAGGAGAACCTGGAGGAGCTGAACCAGCGCAAGCTGGCGGCCGACTACCCGGTGATCCTCGGTGGCGCCGCGCTCACCCGCGCCTACGTCGAGCAGGACCTGCACGAGATCTACGAGGGCGAGGTCCGCTACGCCCGGGACGCCTTCGAGGGCCTGCGGCTGATGGACGCGCTGATCGCGGTCAAGCGCGGTGTGCCCGGCGCCGCCCTGCCGGAGCTCAAGCAGCGCCGGCACGCCCGGGTCGAGGTCGAGGAGCCGGAGGAGGTCAACCTCGGCCAGATCCGCTCCGACGTGGCCGTCGACAACACCGTTCCCGCCCCGCCGTTCTGGGGCGACCGGATCGTCAAGGGCGTGCCGTTCGCCGACTACGCCTCCTGGCTGGACGAGGACGCGCTGTTCAAGGGCCAGTGGGGCCTCAAGGCGGCCCGCAGCGGTGACGGCCCCTCGTACGAGGAGCTGGTGGAGACCGAGGGCCGGCCGCGGCTGCGGATGTGGCTGGACCGGCTGCAGACCGAGGGCTGGCTGGAGGCGGCCGTGGTCTACGGCTACTACCCGGCCAACTCCAAGGGCGACGACCTGATCGTCTTCAACGAGGACGGCACCGAGCGGACCCGCTTCACCTTCCCGCGCCAGCGGCGCGGGCGCCGGCTCTGCCTGGCGGACTTCTTCCGCCCGGAGGAGTCGGGGGTCAAGGACGTGGTGGGCCTCCAGGTGGTCACCATGGGCAACCGGATCTCCGAGGCGGCCAACGAGCTGTTCGCCAACAACTCCTACCGCGACTACCTGGAGCTGCACGGCCTCTCGGTGCAGCTCGCCGAGGCGCTGGCGGAGTTCTGGCACGCCCGGGTCCGCTTCGAGCTGGGCTTCTCCGGCGAGGACCCGCAGGACGTCAAGGACATGTTCGCGCTGAAGTACCGGGGCGCCCGGTTCTCGCTCGGCTACGGGGCCTGCCCGGAGCTGGAGGACCGCGCCAAGATCGCCGAGCTGCTGCGGCCGGAGCGGATCGGCGTGGTGCTCTCCGAGGAGTTCCAGCTGCACCCCGAGCAGTCCACCGACGCGATCGTGATCCACCACCCGGAGGCCAAGTACTTCAACGCCCGGTAGTCCGTACGTCGCGTACCGTTCGCCCTTTTCGGGCGGTCGGGGCGTATCCTGGATCATCCTGAACGGGCCGGTCCGCTCACCAGCGGGCCGGCCCGTGCCATCCCCAGGGGCCGGGTAACCCGGTCGCGCCCCCCCGGGGCACCGACGGAAGGATCCCGCCATGACCACCATCTCCACCGCCACCCGCGTCCTCGACCACGGCGACGGCCGGGGCCTGCAGGCGGTGCTGCTGGACATGGACGGGACGCTGGTCGACACCGAGGACTTCTGGTGGCGGGCCGAGGCCTCGCTCTTCGCCGAGCTGGGCTACGAGCTCGACGAGAACGACCGCGCCCAGGTCGTCGGCGGCCCGATGAGCCGGGTGATCGACCACCTGCTCGCCAGCACCGGCGTGGACATCGCCCCGGCGGACCTCACCGTCCTGATCAACCAGCGCTTCGTGGACCTGCTGGCCGGTGGCGTCCCGCTCATGCCGGGCGCCGAGCGGCTCCTCAACACCCTTGCCGCGCACGGCGTTCCGGCCGCACTGGTGTCCGCCTCGCACCGGCACATCATCGACATCGTGCTGCAGTCGCTGGGCGCCCACCACTTCGCGTTCTCCGTCGCCGGCGACGAGGTGCCGCGCACCAAGCCGCACCCGGACCCGTACCTGGAGGCGGCGCGCAGGCTGGGTGCCGAGCCGGGGCGCTGCGTGGTGGTCGAGGACGCGCCGACCGGTGTGCGCTCGGCCGAGGCGGCGGGCTGCCCGGTGATCGCGGTGCCGACGGTGGCGGTGATCGAGCCGGCCCCCGGGCGACTGGTGCTGCCCTCGCTGGAGCAGGTGGATCTTGAACTGCTCCGCTCGCTCGTCGCCTCGCGAGTGTGATTGTCGTCTCATTGCGGACCGGCCCTACTGACCGGTAAGCGGGCACCGTCATCCGTTGCCGTCGGCGGTCCGGGGAGAAAACGGGCATTGCCTGACAACTCGTAGGATGGCCGCCTCCGCACCCGGATCTCGTGTCCCAACTGTCACCTGTACGGGTACCGGTGGTGCGTGTTCGATATGGCACGCTACTCCAGTTCGTTCCCCACCCCCGAGCCCTGCACCGCCGCTGACGGGCAACCCCGTCCTGCCCGCGGTCGCACGGCAACCGGCCCGCGCGCGCCACACACCCGGTAGGCGCACTCCTCCGCGGACCGGCCGGCCCCCGCCGGACCGCACAGAAGGACGCGACCCGTGAAGACTTCAGCTGGAAGACTGGCAGTGCTCGGCTGTGCCGGCCTCGTGACCGTCTCGGTGGCCGGCTGCGGGTCGGTCACCGACGCCGTCAAGGGCGACGGCGACAAGTCGATCACCATGGGTACCACCTCGGTCACCAACGTGCTGGACCCGGCCGGCGCCTACGACTCCGGCGCCTGGCTGGTGCTGCGCAACTCCTTCCAGTCGCTGCTGAGCTACCCGGCCGCCTCCAGCGCGCCCGGCCCGGACGCCGCGCAGTCCTGCGAGTTCTCCGGCAGCGACGCCATGCTCTACCACTGCACGCTGAAGTCCGGCCTGAAGTTCTCCAACGGCCACCCGCTCACCGCCGCCGACGTGGTCCACTCCATCGAGCGGACCAAGAAGATCAACGACCAGAACGGCCCGGCCGGCCTGCTGGAAACGATCAAGTCGGTCGAGGCCAAGGGCGACACCGAGGTGGTCTTCCACCTCTCCCAGCCCGACGCCACCCTCCCGGCCAAGCTGGCGACGCCGGCCGGCGCGATCGTCGACCACCAGGTGTTCCCGGCCGACAAGCTGCTCGAGAACGACAAGCTGGTCGGTTCCGGCCCGTACAAGATCGACTCGATCGCGACCATGGACGCCGAGGGCGGCGCCAAGGCCCCCGGCAAGATCGTGCTCTCGGCCAACGCCGCCTACACCGGCGACGCCAAGCTGCGGAACAAGAAGTTCACCGTGCGGTACTTCGACAAGGCCTCCGACCTGAAGGCCTCGCTCGACAAGGGCGACATCGACCTGACCGACAACAGCCTGGAGCCCAACACCGCGGCCCAGGTCCGGTCCGAGCAGCAGGGCGGCAAGACCGACCTCCAGGTCGTCGAGGGCGACAGCAACGACACCCGCAGCCTGGTCTTCAACACCAAGGACGCCACCGCCGGCAACGTCGCCGTCCGCCAGGCCGCGGCCCAGCTGGTCGACCGCAAGTCGCTCGCCCGCGACGTCTTCGCGCGCACCGTCCAGCCGCTGTACTCGATGGTCCCGGCCGGCGTGACCGGCCACGGCACGTCCTTCTTCGACAAGTACGGCGACCAGGACGCGGCCAAGGCCAAGTCCATCCTGACCGCGGCCAAGGTCCCCATGCCGGTCAAGCTGACCCTCACCTGGTCCCGCTCGCGGACCGAGAGCGCCGAGGCCGACATGCTGAAGAAGCAGCTGGAGGCCGGCGGGATCTTCCAGGTGACCGTCCAGCACGAGGCGGACTGGGAGGCCTTCAAGAAGGGCTGGACCGAGGGCAGGTACCAGGCGTACACCGTCGGCTGGTTCGCCGACTACCCGGACGCCGACAACTACATCGCCCCGCTGATCGTCGGCGGCGGCGCGTACCACCACGGCTGGGACGACGCCCGGATCAGCCAGAAGCTGGTGCCCGAGGGCCTCAAGCAGGCCGACCGCGGCGCCGCCTCCGCCACCTACAACCAGATCCAGAACATCGTGGCCGAGAACGTGCCGCTCATCCCGCTGTACCAGAACAAGTCCTTCTACGCCTCGAAGCCGTACATCGCCGGCGTCGAGGCGACCGTCGACACCACCGGTGTCTTCCGGTTCTGGGAGATCGGCCGGATCGGCAAGTAGCCGGCGGACGGCGTGCACGGGCCCGGGCGACCGGGCGACCCTCAGCACGGTGGCCCGTCCGCTCCCCCCAGGGTGCAGGGGGAGCGGACGGGCCACCGTCATGTCCGGCGCACGGCGCCCGCGGCGCCCGCCGCGGTCACAGCGTGCCGGGGCGCACCAGCCCGCTCTCGTACGCGTACACCGCCGCCTGCACCCGGTCACGCAGCTGGAGCTTGGTCAGCACGTGGCCCACGTGCGTCTTCACCGTGGTCTCGCTGACGAACAGCTCCGCCGCGATCTCCGCGTTCGACAGGCCGCGCGCCACCAGCTTCAGCACCTCGAGCTCGCGCTCGGTCAGCGCGTTCAGCGCCTGCGGCGGCGCCTCCTCGCCCGAGGGCAGCTTGGTGGCGTACATGTCCAGCAGCCGGCGGGTGATGCTCGGCGCCAGCATGGCCGCGCCGTCCGCGACCACCCGGATCGCCTGCACCAGCTCCTCGGCCGGGACGTCCTTCAGCAGGAAGCCGCTGGCACCCGCGCGCAGCGCCTCCACCACGTACTCGTCCAGGTCGAAGGTGGTCAGCACCAGCACCTTGGCCGGACCGTCGCGCCCCGGGCCGGCGATCCGGCGGGTCGCCTCCACACCGTCCATCCTGGGCATCCGGATGTCCATCAGCACCACGTCGGGCTGGAGCGCCCGCACCTGGTCCAGCGCCTGCTGGCCGTCGCCGGCCTCGCCGACCACCACCAGGTCGGACTCCGCCTCCAGGATCATCCGGAAACCGGTGCGCAGCAGCGGCTGGTCGTCGACCAGCAGCACTCGGATCGTCACCTAGGACTCCTCGTTCATCGGATCCCCCGTGGGATCGCCTTCGTCAGACGCCGTCTTCGACGGACGTGCGGGCCAGCGGCAGCGGGTACGGCGGGGGAGTGCCGCCGAACTCCGGGCAGCTGGCCTGGTGGTCGCACCAGTCGCAGAGCCGGTTGCGGGTGGCGGGGAACTCCCCGGTCGCCACCGCCTCGGTGATCCGCTCCCAGAGCGCCTGCAGCTTGCGCTCCACCGCCAGGAGATCCGTCTCGTCCGGGTCGTAGCTGACCACGTCCCCGCCCCCGCCGAGGTAGACCAGCTGGAGCCGCTTGGGGATCACGCCCTTCCACCGCCAGACCACCAGGGCGTAGAACTTCATCTGGAACATCGCCTTGCCCTCGAAGTCCCGCGAGGGCGCCCGGCCGGTCTTGTAGTCCACCAGCCGGACCTCACCGGTCGGCGCGACGTCCACCCGGTCGATGTAGCCGCGCAGCAGCAGCCCCGACTCCAGGGCCGTCTCCACGTACAGCTCCCGCTCCACCGGGTGCAGCCGGGTCGGGTCCTCCAGCCGGAACCACCGCTCGACCAGCTTCTCGGCGTCCGCCAGCCAGCGGGTCAGCGCCGCGCCGTCCGGATCCCCCGGGAACAGCGAGACCAGCTCCGGACGCTCGCCCAGCAGCCGCTCCCACTGCGGGCGCAGCAGGCCCAGCGCCCGCTCCGGCGTCCGCTCCGCCGCCGGGCTGTCGAACAGCCGCTCCAGCACGGCGTGCACCAGGGTGCCGCGGGTCGCCGCCGCGCTCGGCGGCTCCGGCAGCCGGTCGATCACCCGCAGCCGGTACAGCAGCGGGCAGGTCAGGAAGTCCCCCGCGCGGGACGGGGACAGGCCGGTCGGGGGCGCCGCCGGCCGGGCCGGGGCCGCGGGGGCACTGCTGGTGTCGGTCTGCTGCATACCCCGACCCTATTGCCCTGTGCTGTCATCCCGCTGCCACCGTGCTGCCAAGGGCCCTTTCCAGTGGGTATGAAGTCTGGGAGAGGGGCGCACGGCGCCCCACGGCCCCGATCACGTAGCGTGGGCGCACCGGCGCGCGCGCACGACGGGGAACCGACCGAAGGGATCACGGTGAGCGACAGCAGGGGTCCGCAGACCTCCGACCAGCCACCGCACGACGGCAGGACCCGGCCCGGACCGCCCGAGGAGCCGGAGCGCCGCAGCGGGATCCTGATGGGCCGCCCCTTCGGCGTGCCGGTCTACGTCACGCCCTCCTGGTTCGCCATCGCCGCCCTGATCACCTGGGTCTTCGGCGGCCAGCTCGACCGCGTCCTGCCCGGACTCGGCGCCACCCGCTACCTGGTCGCGTTCTCCTTCGCCGTCGCCTTCTACGGCTCCGTCCTCGTCCACGAACTCGCCCACACCGTCGTCGCGCTCCGTTACCGTCTCGGCGTGCGCCGGATCCAGCTCCAGTTCTTCGGCGGCGTCTCCGAGATCGAGAACGAGGCCGAGAGCCCCTGGCGCGAGTTCTGGCTCGCCTTCGTCGGGCCGCTGCTCTCACTGGTGCTCGGCGGCGCCTTCTACCTCGCCATGCAGGCCGTCGAACTCTCCAGCGTGCCCGGGGTGCTGCTCACCGGCCTGATGGTCTCCAACCTCGTGGTCGCCGCGTTCAACCTGCTGCCCGGCCTGCCGCTGGACGGCGGCCGGATGCTGCGCGCCGTCGTCTGGGCGGTCACCGGCCGGCCGATGACCGGCACCGTTGCCGCCGCCTGGGTGGGCCGCGGCCTGGCCGTGGCCGTCCTGATCGGCCTGCCCCTGGTCAGCTCCGCCCGCGGCGTCGAACGCACCACCACCGACACCATGATCGACGCCGTGCTGGCCGCCGTCCTCGCCGCGATCATCTGGACCGGCGCCGGCGGCAGCCTGCAGAACGCCCGGCTCAAGGAGGCCCTGCCCGGCCTGCGCCTGCGCGACCTCGCCCGGCGCGCCGTCGAGGTCACCGCCGACACCCCGCTCGGCGAGGCCATGCGCCGCGCCCGCGAGGCCGAGGCCGGCGCCGTCGTCGTCGTCGACGGCCGCGGCGAACCGATCGCCATCGTCCGCGAGTCCCAGGTGCGGGCCGTGCCCGAGCACCGCCGCCCCTGGATCGCCGTCGGCGCGCTGGCCCGCGACCTCGAACCGGGCCTGCGCCTGAGCGCCGACCTCACCGGCGAGGACCTGCTGCGCGCCGTCCGCTCCACCCCGGCCGGCGAGTACCTCGTCGTCGAGGCCGACGGCCGGGTGTACGGCGTCGCCGCGCTCACCGACATCGAACAGCGCCTCACCGCCGCCGTCGCCGGCCGCTGAGGGGGCCCGCCCCGCGGGCGCCGCCACCACCGCAACGATCACCTGGTAAGCCGGACGGCGCGCTTCCCTTAGGATTGTCCGCATGTCCGAACCGACCGGTGCCACCCGCCGACGCGGGCCCTTCCAGGTCGGGGACCAGGTCCAGCTGACCGACCCGAAGGGCCGCCACTACACGTTCACGCTCCAGGCCGGGAACCAGTTCCACACCCACAAGGGTGCGTTCCCCCACGACGAGCTGATCGGCGCCCCCGAGGGCACGGTCGTGCGCACCACGGGGAACGTCCCGTACCTCGCGCTGCGCCCCCTGCTCCCCGACTACGTCCTGTCCATGCCGCGTGGCGCGGCCGTGATCTACCCCAAGGACGCGGGGCAGATCCTGGCCATGGCCGACATCTTCGCCGGCGCCCGCGTGGTCGAGGCCGGCGTCGGCTCCGGCGCGCTCTCCACCTACCTGCTGCGCGCCGTCGGCGACACCGGCATGCTGGCCTCCTACGAGCGCCGGCAGGACTTCGCCGACATCGCCCAGGGCAACGTCGAGCGCTACTTCGGCGGGCCGCACCCCGCGTGGAAGCTCACCGTCGGCGACCTCCAGGACAACCTGGTCGAGACCGACGTCGACCGCGTCATCCTCGACATGCTCGCCCCCTGGGAGTGCCTGGACGTCGCCTCCAAGGCGCTCGTCCCCGGCGGCCTCATCTGCTGCTACGTGGCCACCACCACGCAGATGTCCAAGACCGTCGAGGCGCTGCGCGAGCACGGCACCTTCACCGAGCCGCAGGCCTGGGAGACCATGGTCCGCACCTGGCACCTGGAGGGCCTGGCCGTCCGCCCGGACCACCGGATGATCGGCCACACCGGCTTCCTGCTCACCTCCCGCCGCCTCGCCGACGGCGTCGAGCCGCCGCTGCGCCGCCGCCGCCCGGCCAAGGGCGCGTACGGCGAGGACTACGACAACGGCTCGCCCGAGCCGAGCCTGCAGGAGCGCGCCGCCGCCCGGGCCGCCGCCCGCGCCGCCGATCCGGAGCCGGCCGACCTCGGCTGACCCGTACGCCCGACAGGGGTGGTGCGCCGGGCTCCCCGCCCGCGCACCACCCCTTCGTGCTACCCCCGCACCCGGGCCACCCCGCGCCCGCCCCCGTGTGGGACGATGCACGCTCACACCGACCCACGCGCACACATTCCCGCTGGAGGGGACGCCTGGTGGAGACCGCGGTCAAGGCGACGGCAGAGCAGCAGACACCGCAGCCCGGCAGCGGGCCGGCACACGCCCGCCCGGCCCCCTGGCACTGGGCCCTCGCGACCGCCGGCTGCGCCGCCGTGGTCGCCAGCGCGCTCGCCGCCGCCCCGGCCACCGGCACCCCGAGGCCCGCCCGGGCCGCCGCCAAGGCCCTCCCGGCGGCCGCCGCCCCCGACCCGGCCCGGGCCGAACTCCCGCTGGACTGCGGGCCGTTCCCGGTGAAGATATCCGTCAGCTTCGCCGCCGACCTCGGCGACGGCCGGCCCGGCACCGTCGCCGCCGCCCACTGCGCGGCCGAGAACGGCACCCCGCCGGACGCCGTCTACCTGCTCGGCCCCGGCACCGGCGGGAAGCCCGTCGTGCTGGCCACCCTGCTCTCCGAGGGCGAGCACCTCACCGTCGGCCGGCTCGGCCTGCGCAGCGACGGCGTCATCACCGCCCACGCGCAGGGGTATTCCAGCGACGACGTGCCGCGGTTCAGCCCGGACATCTCACTGGACCTCACCTGGACGCGCAAGGGCGGCGGCTGGGACCGTTCCCAGACCACCGCCCCGCTCACCCGGACCTGACGGGTGCTCGCCCGCCGCCTACTCGGCGTCGGGCCCGTACACCTCGACCAGGTCGGAGACTCGGCGCACGTGGATGCAGTCGCCGGGGCACTCCTTGGCGGAGTCCACCACGTCCTGAAGAAGCGTCAGCGGCACCGGGGCCGTCTCGCCGGGCTGCTGGCGCAGCTCGTCGTCCTCGCCCTTCACGTAGGCCAGCCCGTCGATGTCGAGCTCGAAGACCTCGGGCGCGTACTGCACGCAGATGCCGTCGCCGGTGCACAGATCCTGGTCGATCCACACCTCCAGCGGTCCGCCGGCCTTCGCGTCTTCGGTCACCGACATGGTCCCCTGCCGTTTCTGTCCCGGGCTGCCCCTTATCTGAGGCAATCCCGCCATTCGTACAACGATCGGACCGGAAGTCTCGGTCGCGATCGGATATCGACTCGCTCGACGATACATCTGGTCCGCTTTGGGCGGTGCGCGGTGGGTATCCCCTTAGCAGAGGGGAAGCACGCGAGGGCGAAGATCGGACACGCCCGTTCCATCTTTCTTGATCTAGGGGTTTACGGACCCCTGGTCCCAGGTAGGGTCTGGAAGCGTCCAGCTCCCCGGAGGAGGTGAGGACCGTGGCAGCCCACGATGACGACTACAACCGCAGCACCGGCAGGCCCGCTCGTGGTTCCGACGAGGCCGCTCAGGTCTCGTACCTTGAGCAGGAAATCGCCGTGCTGCGCCGCAAGCTCGCCGACTCGCCGCGCAATTCGAGAATCCTCGAAGAGCGGATCGTCGAGCTCCAGACCAACCTGGCCGGCGTGACCGCCCAGAACGAACGGCTCGCCTCCACCCTGCGCGAGGCCCGCGACCAGATCGTGGCCCTCAAGGAGGAAGTGGACCGGCTGGCACAGCCCCCGGCCGGATTCGGCACCTTCCTCAGCCAGAACGAGGACGGCACCGCCGACATCTTCACCGGGGGGCGCAAGCTCCGCGTGAACGTCAGCCCCAACGTCGACCTCGACGAACTGCGGCGCGGCCAGGAGGTGATGCTCAACGAGGCCCTCAACATCGTGGACGCGATGGCCTTCGAGCGCATCGGCGACATCGTCACCCTCAAGGAGATCCTCGAGGACGGCGAGCGGGCCCTGGTCATCGGCCACACCGACGAGGAGCGGGTGGTGCGCCTCGCCGAACCGCTGCGCGAGATCACCATCCGGGCGGGGGACGCCCTCCTGCTGGAGCCCCGCTCCGGCTACGTCTACGAGGTCGTGCCGAAGTCCGAGGTCGAGGAGCTGGTCCTCGAAGAGGTCCCGGACATCGACTACCGCCAGATCGGCGGCCTCAGCAACCAGATCGAGCTGATCCGCGACGCGGTCGAGCTGCCCTACCTGCACGCCGACCTCTTCAAGGAGTACGAGCTGCGCCCGCCCAAGGGCGTGCTGCTCTACGGCCCGCCCGGCTGCGGCAAGACGCTCATCGCCAAGGCGGTGGCCAACTCGCTGGCCAAGAAGGTCGCCGAGGTGACCGGCCGGCCCCAGGGGAAGAGCTACTTCCTCAACATCAAGGGCCCCGAGCTGCTCAACAAGTACGTGGGCGAGACCGAGCGGCAGATCCGCCTGGTCTTCCAGCGGGCCCGGGAGAAGGCGAGCGAGGGCACGCCCGTCATCGTCTTCTTCGACGAGATGGAGTCGCTCTTCCGCACCCGTGGGTCCGGTGTCAGCTCGGACGTGGAGAACACCATCGTCCCGCAGCTGCTCGCCGAGATCGACGGCGTGGAGGGCCTGGAGAACGTCATCGTCATCGGCGCCTCGAACCGCGAGGACATGATCGACCCGGCGATCCTGCGGCCCGGCCGCCTGGACGTCAAGATCAAGATCGAGCGCCCGGACGCCGAGGCCGCGAAGGACATCTTCTCCAAGTACCTCAAGGGCACGCTGCCCTTCCACCCGGACGACCTCAAGGAGCACGACAGCTCCGTCGAGGCGACCGTGGAGGCGATGATCCAGTCGGTGGTGGAGCGGATGTACTCCGAGACCGAGGAGAACCGCTTCCTGGAGGTCACCTACGCCAACGGTGACAAGGAGGTCCTGTACTTCAAGGACTTCAACTCCGGCGCGATGATCCAGAACATCGTCGACCGTGCCAAGAAGATGGCCATCAAGGACTTCCTCGACCACGGCCAGCGCGGTCTGCGCGTCTCCCACCTGCTCGCCGCCTGCGTGGACGAGTTCAAGGAGAACGAGGACCTGCCCAACACGACCAACCCGGACGACTGGGCCCGGATCTCCGGCAAGAAGGGCGAGCGGATCGTCTTCATCCGCACGCTGGTCACCGGAAAGCAGGGCGCCGAGTCCGGCCGCTCGATCGACACTGTCGCCAACACCGGGCAGTACCTGTAACCGTTCGACCCCGGGCCGGCAACCGCGGTCCCCGGAGCAGCACGCACCCCGTCCGGCTGTGGCGCCTCGCGGCCCCGCAGCCGGACGGCGCGTCTCGGGGCCCGCCCGTCGGTGCCGCGTTCTAGGCTCGACCCACCGTGCGCGGGCACATCGCCGGCGCCGGTGTTGTTCAGCGGTACGTCAGCGTGTTCCGCCCGTGGGGGGCGGCGCACCGGGCAAGGAGGGCCGCATGACCGTACGGCGCGTGATGGGCATCGAGACCGAGTACGGGATCTCCGTGCCCGGGCACCCCAACGCCAACGCCATGCTCACCTCGTCCCAGATCGTCAACGCGTACGCGGCGGCGATGCACCGGGCACGGCGGGCCCGCTGGGACTTCGAGGAGGAGAACCCGCTGCGCGACGCCCGGGGCTTCGACCTCGCGCGCGACGTCGCGGACGCCAGCCAGCTCACCGACGAGGACATCGGCCTCGCCAACATCATCCTCACCAACGGCGCGCGGTTCTACGTCGACCACGCGCACCCCGAGTACAGCTCGCCCGAGGTGACCAACCCGCGCGACGCCGTGCTCTGGGACAAGGCCGGCGAGCGGATCATGGCGGCCGCCGCGAGGCGCGCCCTGGAACTGCCCAACGGGCAGACCATCCACCTCTACAAGAACAACACCGACAACAAGGGCGCCTCCTACGGCACCCACGAGAACTACCTGATGAAACGGGCGACACCGTTCGCCGACATCGTCCGCCACCTCACCCCGTTCTTCGTCTCCCGCCAGGTGGTCACCGGCGCCGGCCGGGTCGGCATCGGCCAGGACGGCTCCGCCAACGGCTTCCAGATCAGCCAGCGGGCCGACTACTTCGAGGTGGAGGTCGGCCTGGAGACCACCCTCAAGCGGCCGATCATCAACACCCGGGACGAACCGCACGCGGACGCCGAGAAGTACCGCCGGCTCCACGTGATCATCGGTGACGCCAACCTCTCCGAGATCTCCACCTACCTCAAGCTGGGCACCACCTCGCTGGTCCTGGCGATGATCGAGGACTCCTTCATCGCCTCCGACCTCGCCGTCGACCAGCCGGTGCGCACCCTGCACCGGGTCTCCCACGACCCCACGCTGAAGCACCTCGTCACGCTGCGCAACGGGCGCAAGCTGACCGCGGTCCAGCTCCAGCTGGAGTACTTCGAGCTGGCCCGCAAGTACGTCGAGGACCGCTTCGGCAACGACGCGGACGAGCAGACCGTGGACGTGCTGGCCCGCTGGGAGGACGTGCTGGGCCGGCTGGAGCGCGACCCGATGTCGCTCTCCAAGCAGCTGGACTGGGTCGCCAAGCGGGAGATCCTGGAGGGCTACCGCAGTCGCGACGCCCTGGAGTGGGACAACTCCCGGCTGCACCTGGTCGACCTCCAGTACAGCGACGTACGGCCCGAGAAGGGCCTCTACAACCGTCTGGTGGCCCGCGGCCGGTTCGAGCGGCTGCTCACCGAGGAGGAGGTCGAGCGGGCCGTCTCCAAGCCCCCGGAGGACACCAGGGCCTACTTCCGCGGGCGCTGCCTGGAGCAGTACGCGGAGCACGTCGCCGCGGCCTCCTGGGACTCGGTGATCTTCGACCTGCCGGGCCGCGACTCGCTGCAGCGGGTCCCCACGCTGGAGCCGCTGCGGGGCACCCGCAACCACGTCAAGGAGCTGCTGGACCGCTGCCGGACGGCCGAGGACCTGCTCCGCGTCCTGTCCGGCGGGTAACTTTTTGATCACCATGGGTGAACGTCCGCCGAATGGGAATCATCCGGGGTGACAGCGGGTGTCGGACGGGAAGCGTCACCGGCAAACCGGGAGCGGTAGTCGCCCCTTGTGTATAGGGTCGGTGCAGCAAGCAACGACCAAACCGTGCCAGACGAATCGAGCGGGGTGAGGGAAATGGCGAGCAAGGACACCGGCGGCGGCCAGCAGCGGGCGAACCGCTCCTCCGAGGAGGTCGAGGAGCAGGTCGCGGAAGCGCAGAATTCCGAGGAGCTCAAGGAGCGCCAGGAAAAGCTGAGCGACGACGTCGACGCGGTTCTCGACGAAATCGACGAAGTGCTCGAGTCCAATGCCGAGGATTTCGTGCGGCAATTCGTGCAGAAGGGCGGCCAGTAACACCGCCCGGGCATTCAGGGAATTCACGGTCTCGGCCGCCGAGGGCGGGCGGACGGCAACGGCCGTCCGTCCGTTCCGGTCCGGCCCTCCACGCGTGGACGGTGATCGTCGGCGGGTAGGGTGCCGGGCAGCGCGCTTCAAGCTACCTGGAAGGAATCGTGTGGAAGCCAACACTCGTGGCACCGGGCGTCTACCGGCTGCCTTCCTGACCCCGGGATCCTCGTCGTTCCTCGACTTCCTGGCGGAGCACCAGCCGGAGCTGATCCCGGGCCGCCGCAGCCTCCCGGAGGGAGCGGTGGTCGAGGCCCCGCACGGGACGACGATCGTCTCCGCGGTGTTCGACGGCGGCGTGGTCATCGCCGGTGACCGCCGCGCCACCATGGGCAACGTGATCGCCCAGCGCGACATCGAGAAGGTCTTCCCGGCCGACGAGTACAGCGCGGTCGGCATCGCCGGCACCGCCGGCCTCGCGGTCGAGATGGTCCGGCTGTTCCAGCTGGAGCTGGAGCACTACGAGAAGATCGAGGGCACCGTGCTCTCCCTGGAGGGCAAGGCCAACCGCCTCACCACCATGATCCGGGGCAACCTCGGCATGGCGATGCAGGGCCTCGCCGTCGTCCCGCTCTTCGCCGGCTACGACCTCGACCTCGGCCGCGGCCGGATCTTCACCTACGACGTCACCGGCGGCCGCTCCGAGGAGCGCGGGTTCGCCGCCACCGGCTCGGGCTCGGTCTTCGCCCGCGGCTCGATGAAGAAGCTCTACCGCGCGGACCTGACGGCCCAGCAGGCGTCCACCCTGGTCGTCCAGGCCCTCTACGACGCGGCCGACGACGACTCCGCCACCGGCGGTCCGGACCTCGCCCGCAAGATCTTCCCGATCGTCTCGCTGATCACGGAGGACGGCTTCCGCCGGCTCACCGAGGCCGAGGTGTCCGAGATCGCCGTCTCGATCACCGACGAGCGCCTCATCCACCCCAACGGCCCGCAGGCCCCGCTGCTCTAGCCAACACCTACCAAGGAAGGGACGGCCGCCGGTGTCGACACCGTTCTACGTCTCGCCCCAGCAGGCCATGGCGGACCGCGCGGAGTACGCCCGCAAGGGCATCGCGCGCGGTCGCAGCGTGGTCGTGCTCACCTACGCCGACGGCATCGTCTTCGTCGCCGAGAACACCTCCCGGGCGCTCCACAAGGTCTCCGAGATCTACGACAAGATCGCCTTCGCGGCGGTCGGCCGCTACAACGAGTTCGAGAACCTGCGCATCGGCGGCGTCCGCTACGCCGACCTGCGCGGCTACTCCTACGACCGGGCCGACGTCACCGCCCGCGGCCTCGCCAACGTCTACGCCCAGACGCTCGGCACGATCTTCTCCTCGGTCGGCGACAAGCCGTACGAGGTGGAGCTGATCGTGGCCGAGGTCGGCCGCACCACGGACGAGGACCAGATCTACCGCCTCACCCCGGACGGCTCGGTCGTCGACGAGAAGAACTACGTGGTGGTCGGCGGCAACGCCGACTCGATCGGCAACTACCTGGGCCAGCGCCACCGCAGCGGGCTCTCGCTCACCGAGGCGGTCAAGGTCGCCGTGGACTCCCTCGCCCGGGACCCGAACGGCGGCAGCCCGCGCGCCCTCACCCCCGAACAGCTGGAGGTGGCGGTCCTCGACCGCCAGCGCTTCCAGCAGCGCAAGTTCAAGCGGATCCTGGGCGGCCAGCTCGCCCGGCTGCTCGACGGCGACGTGTCCGCGGAGTCGGACGACGAGGAGAAGCCGGCGGCCACCGCGCCGCCGGAGCAGTCGGAGC
Organism: Kitasatospora sp. NPDC056181; assembly: GCF_042266225.1. NCBI lineage: Bacteria > Bacillati > Actinomycetota > Actinomycetes > Kitasatosporales > Streptomycetaceae > Kitasatospora > Kitasatospora sp. NPDC056181. The sequence goes on along the minus strand of NZ_JBHJUK010000052.1, from coordinate 4,252 downwards.
AGTCCGACTAGCAGTGCCAAGGAGTCCCGTACGGCGGCCGTCCGCCGTCGTCGTGCGGGACTCCGTGCCCCTGCGGCGGCCCGTACGGCGCCGCGGAGGCGGTTTCGGACAGCTCCCATCAGAGAATGGATGCCGCATGGACCGCCGAATCTTCGGGCTGGAGAACGAGTACGGCGTCACCTGCACGTTCCGGGGACAGCGACGGCTGTCGCCGGACGAGGTGGCCCGCTACCTCTTCCGCCGCGTTGTCTCCTGGGGGCGCAGCAGCAACGTGTTCCTGCGCAACGGTGCCCGCCTCTACCTCGACGTCGGCTCCCACCCCGAGTACGCCACCCCCGAGTGCGACGAGGTCACCGAGCTGGTGACCCACGACAAGGCGGGCGAGCGCATCCTCGAAGGGCTCCTGGTGGACGCCGAGCGCCGGCTGCACGAGGAGGGCATCGCGGGGGACGTCTACCTCTTCAAGAACAACACCGACTCGGCCGGCAACTCCTACGGCTGCCACGAGAACTACCTGGTGGCCCGGCACGGCGAGTTCTCCCGGCTGGCGGACGTCCTGATCCCCTTCCTGGTCACCCGCCAGCTGATCTGCGGCGCCGGCAAGGTGCTGCAGACCCCGCGCGGCGCGGTGTACTGCGTCAGCCAGCGGGCCGAGCACATCTGGGAGGGCGTCAGCTCGGCGACCACCCGCTCCCGCCCGATCATCAACACCCGCGACGAGCCGCACGCCGACGCCGAGCGCTACCGCAGGCTGCACGTCATCGTCGGCGACTCCAACATGTCGGAGACCACCACCCTGCTCAAGGTCGGCGCGACCGACCTGGTGCTCCGGCTCATCGAGGCCGGCGTGGTGATGCGCGACCTCACCCTGGAGAACCCGATCCGGGCGATCCGCGAGGTCAGCCACGACCTCACCGGCACCCACCAGGTCCGGCTCGCCAACGGCCGGGAGGCCAGCGCGCTGGACATCCAGGAGGAGTACTACACCAAGGCGCTGGAGTTCGCCGACCGCAAGGGCATCAACACCGGCACCATCGCCCGGGTCCTCGACCTCTGGGGCCGCACCCTGGAGGCGGTCCGCACCGAGCGGCTCGACGGGGTGGCCACCGAGATCGACTGGATCATGAAGTACAAGCTCATCGAGCGCTACCGCGAGAAGCACCAGATGAGCATGTCCAACCCGCGGGTCGCCCAGATCGACCTCGCGTACCACGACATCCACCGCCGGCGCGGCCTGTTCTACCTGCTCCAGGCCAAGAACCAGGCCCAGCGGGTGACCACCGACCTCAAGACCTTCGAGGCCAAGTCGATCCCGCCGCAGACCACCCGGGCCCGGCTGCGCGGGGACTTCATCCGCCGGGCGCAGGAGCAGCGCCGGGACTTCACGGTGGACTGGGTGCACCTGAAGCTGAACGACCAGGCGCAGCGGACGGTCCTGTGCAAGGACCCGTTCCGCTCCGTCGACGAGAGGGTGGAGAAGCTGATCGCGGGGATGTGAGCGGAGCGGTCCCGGTGTGATCTTCGCGGTGTCCGGCCCCGGTGGTGTCTACCGGGGCCGGACACCGTCGGGGCATACGCTGTCCGTCGAGTCCGGAGAGCCGACTTTGACCGACAGTTAGGAACGCCGTGCGCCGCACCGCCGGTTTGCTTCTCACCCTGCCCCTGCTGCTGGCGGTCGCCTGCAGCAGCTCCACCAAGGCGACCAGCCCGGCGACGCCCACGACGCCCAGTGCGGCGCCCACCGTGCCGGCACCGGTGAGCGAGGCCGCGCCGATGCCGACCCTGTCGGGCGGCGGGTTCGGGAGCAAGGCCACCATCACCATCCCCGATGGTGCGCCCAGCGGCCAGTTCGTGGTCAACACCGTGAGCGAGGGGGACCGCTCCACGGTGAACAAGGGCGACTGGGTGACGGTGAACTACACCGCCAAGGACTGGACCACCGGCAAGGACCTGCCCAGCTCCTACGACGCGGGCGGCAAGCCGCAGCTCTACCAGGCGGGCAGCGGGCAGCTGGTGCCCGCCTTCGACCAGAGCGTGATCGGCAAGAAGGTCGGCAGCCGGCTGCTGGTGGTGGCCCCGCCGGCCGCCGCGTTCGGCAGCCAGGGCAACACCGAGCTCGGCGTGGGCCCCGGGGACACCGTCGTGTTCGTGCTGGACATCATGGAGAGCCTGCCGCCCGACTCCACCCTCTCCGGTGCCATGACGCAGCCGCCGGCGACGCTGCCGCAGGTCAAGGACAACGGCAAGGCCGCTCCGACGATCACGATCCCGCCCGGGCAGGCCCCGCCCGCCGACCTCCAGCAGGCCGTGCTGATCAAGGGCGAGGGCAAGCAGGTCAAGGCCGGGCAGACCCTCGTCGTGCAGTACACCGGGGTGCTCTGGAGCAACGGCCAGCAGTTCGACTCGTCCTGGAGCCACGGCGGCGCGCAGGCGCTCCAGATCGGCACCGGAAGCGTGATCGAGGGCTGGGACAAGGGCCTGGTCGGCCAGACCGTCGGCAGCCGGGTGGAACTGGTGGTCCCGCCCGCCCTCGGTTACAAGGAGCAGGGGAAGGACGCCGTCCCGCCGAACGCGACCCTGGTCTTCGTGATCGACATCCTCGAGGCGGTCTAGATCCCCGAGGCGGGCTGGGAAGAGTGCGGTGGGATTCCGTACGCTTGGGCGGGCGCTCGCACAAGGAAGCGTCCGCCCTCATCCTGACCTGTCATACTGCCCTCGCACTGTGGTAGGCGCCTCCGGCGTCCGGGTTCCGGGCGGCAGTGCGACAGCACCCCGGCGCCGAACACGCCGGCCGTAGACCTCGAAGACCTCGTGGCGAGATGGATGGGGAGTCATGTCTGAGAAAGCGTCGAGCCCGGGCGGAGCCGGCACCGCGAACGGAAACTCCACCGGTGACCCGGCCGACTCGCGGCCCGGTGGCCCGCTGCCCGGCGACGGCGAGTCGATCGTCGTACCGCCGTCGATCCTGAAGCAGCAGGCGGGCTGGGCCCAGCCCGGCACCGCCGCGCCGCGGACGGGCGGGACGAAGACCGACGAGGCCCCGCAGATCTTCGCGTCCAACGTGCGCCGCCAGGACACCTCGGAGGCCGGGTACGCCGAGAACCCGCCCGGCGTCGGCAAGCTCGGTGTGATCCTCGGCACCGTGCTCGCGGTGCTGCTGGTCGGCAGCGGCATCACGTTGTACGTCGTGAACAGGGACGGCGGGTCCAAGAGCGACACCGCCGCCAAGCCGGACGCCGGCAAGAGCGCGCCGGCCACGCCGAGCGCCGAGCCGGTGCCGCCGATCAAGGACAGCGCCAAGGTGCTGCCGACGATCACCGGCGAGTTCGGCAAGAAGGCCGGCATCGAGGTGCCCGGCGAGCAGTCCGACGGCTCCTTCGTCGTCAAGGTCCTCTCCGAGGGCACCGGCGCCAAGGTCGAGAAGAACTCCTGGACCTCGGTCGACTACACGGCCAAGGACTGGACCACCGGCAAGGACATCCCCAGCTCGTACGACGAGAAGGGCAAGCCGCAGATCTTCCAGGCCGGCACCGACGCCCTGATCCCGGCCCTCGACCAGGCCGTCGTCGGCAAGAAGGCCGGCAGCCGCGTCCTGGTGGTGGCCCCGCCGGCCGCCGCGTTCGGCGCCCAGGGCAACCCGAGCATGTCGATCGGCGCCAAGGACAACCTGGTGTTCGTCATCGACATCCGCAACAGCAACGCGCCCGACGCCGTGGTCAGCGGCACCGTGACCCCGCCGCCCGCGGACTTCCCGCAGGTGAAGGACAACGGCAAGAAGCCGGCCGACATCACCCCGGTCGCCGGCGCCGCCGACCCGACCGAGCTCAAGACGCACGTCCTGATCAAGGGCACCGGCCCCAAGGTGGAGAAGGGCGAGAAGGTCGTCGTCCAGTACACCGGCGCGCTGTTCAAGGACGGCAAGGTCTTCGACTCCTCGCTCAGCAAGGGCCAGGCGTTCTCCTTCCCGGTGGGCGGCGGCCAGGTCATCGCCGGCTGGGACCAGGGCCTGGAGGGCCAGACCGTCGGCAGCCGCGTCGAGCTGGTCATCCCCGCCTCGCTCGGCTACGGGGACAAGGGCCAGGGCGACATCCCGGCCAACGCCACCCTGGTCTTCGTCGTGGACATTCTGGACGCCGGTCAGGGCTGATCCACTTTCGGGTGACAATGGTGTGCGTGTGACCTTCGGGCCGGGCCGCGTGGCCTGAGCCCGGACGGGCGGCGGGCGCCCGTACCGTGGTCCGGGAACGGACCG